>JARFPR010000488.1 GCA_029288195.1 Gammaproteobacteria bacterium
GGCCACCGCGGTTTCACCCCATAGAGAGTTTTCGTTATTATCTTGCGGCAGATATTCAGTCATTAATATTGATCGCATCGGTAATCGCCGAATTGTGCGTGATCCGATATTTTAAAGCTAGCCAAGCTCTCGAAAATCGATAAGAATCCTGGGTCTACAACACATCTTGGAGTTACTGCGATGTCGATGCTACGCGTCGCGGCCACGCAGATGGCCTGCAGCTGGGACCTTCCCGCAAACCTGGATCGCGCCGAAAAGTTAGTTCGCGAAGCCGCGGCCGGGGGTGCCCAGGTCATCCTGATCCAGGAATTATTCGAGACACCCTACTTTTGTATCGAGCAGGATACGAAACACTTCGATCTCGCTACAACCCTGGAACAAAATCAGTCGTTGAAACGCTTCCAGGCACTCGCTAGCGAACTCGAGGTGGTATTACCCTTCAGCTGGTTCGAGCGCGCCAATCGTGCATTCTATAATTCGCTGGCGATGGTAGACGCTGGCGGCGAGATTCTTGGTATCTACCGTAAATCGCATATTCCCAACGGACCCGGTTACCAGGAAAAGAACTATTTCAATCCCGGAGATACCGGTTTCAAAGTCTGGGATACGCGCTATGGCAAGATCGGCGCGGGGGTTTGCTGGGATCAGTGGTTTCCCGAAGCGGCACGCAGCATGGCGCTGATGGGGGCAGAATTGTTGCTCTACCCAACCGCCATCGGCTCGGAACCGCCGCCCGCAATCACGCTTGATTCCAGTGGACACTGGCAACGTACCATGCAGGGCCACGCCGCTGCCAACATGGTTCCCGTCATCGCTTCCAATCGCATCGGCACCGAGCATGCAACCCATAATTCGGCTTATGAACTGACTTTTTACGGGCATTCGTTTATTGCCGATCATACCGGCGAGATCGTTGCCCAGGCCGACGATCATAGCGAGAGCGTACTGCTACACGAATTCGATATGGAGAAGATTCGCAGCTATCGCGATGCCTGGGGCATTTACCGTGATCGCAGGCCCGATCTATATCAAACAGTATCCACCCTCGACGGCCGGAGTTAACAACGATGTCCGACGTCGAGCTTTGTTACCTGTCGGCCAATGAGGCAATGACGCGTTTTACCGATCACAGCCTGTCCCCGGTCGAATTGATGCAGGCGCTAATCACGCGTAGCGAACAGGTAGAGCCTCATATCAATGCCTTCACCGAGACTTATTTCGAAGACGCGCTGCAGCAGGCCAAAGCGGCCGAAGCACGTTACCAACAAGGCAGCCAGCGCCCGCTGGAAGGCATTCCGTTGGCCGTCAAGGACGAGTTCAAACTGGCAGACAGGCGGCGTACATCGGCATCGCTGGTTTACCAGGATCGTGTCGACGATGAAAACGACGTCATCATCCAGCGTTTACTCGACGCGGGTGCGATTGCGCATGCGAAAACCACCACGCCCGAATTCTGCCTGTTGGGTTCCTGCCATTCTCGCCTGTGGGGCATCACCCACAATCCGTGGAATCTCGACATTACCCCGGGCGGTTCCTCGGGCGGTTCCGGGGCAGCGCTTGCCGCCGGCACCACGACCATCGCCACGGGTACCGACATCGGTGGATCAATCCGTATTCCGGCTGCACTGTGTGGTGTCGTCGGTTACAAGGCACCCTATGGCAGAAACCCGGAACTTCCGGTCTCCAACCTTGATTCTTATAGCCATTCGGGGCCAATGGCGCGCAACGTGAACGATATCGCGATAATGCAAAACCAGATCTCAGGGATTCACAACCAGGATATTGCCAGCTTGCGCGAATCTGTCGTGATCGATACCGCAATACCAAGCAACCTCGATGGCTGCAAAATTGCCTGGTCGATGGATCTGGGATTCATGGAAGTCGACCGTAGCGTGCGTGACAACACGCTGGCCGCGCTGGAACTGCTGCGCTCACTGGGGGCTAGCGTGGATGAAGTGGATATAGGCTGGGACGAATCGATCATCGATGCCGTACATCATCACTGGGCGCATGGCTGGGCGGCCTCGATGGACAGCTTGCTCGAAACCAACCGTGACGATCTCTGCGACTACACTATCTGGTTTTTAGAGAATGCCCGCAAGTCGACACCACAAGATTACCTGAATTCGATTGAAACCGCGGTGCGCATGTATAACCGCTTCGGTCCGTTAATGGACGACTACGATATCTTCATCTGCCCCACGCTGATGACCACCGGTGTGCCAAACAACAGCACCTGGCCAAAAAATGAAATCGAGATCAACGGCGAGATACGCGTGGTCAGCGAGGAACACTGGTCGGCTACCTTCCCATTTAATATGTTGAGTCGATGCCCGGTAATGTCGATGCCAAGTGGGCTTGCCGCCAACGGAGTACCGACCGGTATACAGTTCGTAGCCAGAACCTTCGACGACCAGAGCGTCTTCAGTGCCGCTCTTGCTTATGAACAAGCCTTCGTAAAACCGCTTTACCAACTCGACCCACGCATTACTTCCGGAGATTAGCAATGCTAACCGTCTTCAGTGAAAAACACGCCCTGCGTGACTCTAAAACCGAATTGTACGGTGGTGAACTGGTAGCGCCATTCGAGTGCCCGGTACGCGCCGAACATATCCTGCAACGCGTTAACGAGGTTGGCCTCGGGGATGTGATTACCCCGCACCAATACAACATCGACGCTATCACGCGGATACACGACCCTGAATTTTTACACTTCCTCGAAACCTGTTGGGATGATTGGACGGCTTCGGGTTACAAAGGCGAAGCAATCGCAGCCTGCTGGCCCGCCCGTGGCATGCAGCAACGTATTCCAGACCATATCGAAGGGAAGCTTGGCTATTATGCGCTCGCTGCCGAGACCGCTATCTCCAACGGTACCTGGGAAGCTGCACGCGCCAGCGTCGAGGTCGCACTGACGGCACAGTCCGCAATTCGAGACGGTGCCCGGGAAGCCTTTGCGCTGTGCCGCCCACCCGGACACCATGCCGCCAGCGACATGTTCGGTGGTTACTGTTTCATCAACAATGCCGCGGTTGCGGCACAGGCCTTCATCGACCAGGGTGCATCGCGAGTGGCGTTACTCGACGTTGACTTTCATCACGGTAACGGCAGCCAGGCAATATTCTACGATCGTGACGACGTCATGTTCCTGTCGCTGCACGGAGATCCCCGGGATGCCTTTCCCCATTTTCTCGGCTATGCCGATGAAGTCGGACAAGGCACTGGAGAAGGATTCAATCACAACTACCCGCTCGGCCCCGGCACTAATTTCAAAACCTGGGGTTCGGCACTCGATGATGCCTGCCAGAAAATCAGGAATTATGGGCCTGATGCACTGGTGATTTCTCTCGGTGTCGATACCTTCGAACACGATCCGATTTCATTTTTCAAGCTCACTAGTGACGACTTCAAACGCTATGGTGCAACCATCGCGAACCTCGGTCTGCCAACGCTATTCGTCATGGAAGGTGGCTACGCGGTCGAGGAAATCGGCATTAACACGGTTAACGTGTTACAGGGTTACGAAGGCTTATGAACCCCTTGACCTGGCAATCGAGAGATTCGAGTCGTCAGATTTGACCTACCTGAAAACACTCAATCGAAATACCCAGGGCATCATATGCCTGGTGGCCGCATTGGCATTCTTAACCGTCAGCGACTCGATCATAAAATGGCTGAGCTCCGGGTTGCCGCTGCATGAAATTATGTTGCTCCGTAGTCTCTTTGCGCTGATCCTGATTTTCGTTTTCATTCGCCTGGAAGGCGGCTTGCAAACTTTAAAAACACGTCGACCATTGCTGCACTTTATCCGCGGTTCGATGCTGGTGCTGGCGAATATGTTTTTCTTCCTGGGGCTGGCAGTAATGCCGCTCGCCGAGACCGTATCGCTGTTTTACACCGCACCGCTTTTCATCTGCATATTGTCACAACCGGTACTTGGAGAAAGAGTTGGGCCATTGCGTTGGCTGGTCATCATCGCCGGTCTGATTGGTGTCATCATAATGCTGCGTCCCGGCAGCGAAGTTTTCCGCTCTGTCAGCCTGCTGCCAGTTCTTGCTGCCCTGTCCTATGCCGCGATGACCATGATGACGCGTAAACTCGGCATGCAGGAGAAGGCGAGCGCCCTGACCTTTTACATCCAGCTTGCTTTCATCGTCATCAGTTCTGTTGTCGGCCTGGCGATCGGCGATGGCAGGTTCGACAACTACGATAGCGGGGCAACCGGTTTCCTGTTGCGCGCCTGGAGTTGGCCTGACCTGGCCCAGCTACAACTGCTGCTGTTATGCGGGGTCATGGTATCGTTTGGCGGCTACCTGATTTCACAGGCTTATCGTTTGGGTGAGGCCGCGGCGGTGGCGCCTTTCGAATATGCCTCCCTGCCGTTTGCACTGATGATTGGCTTTTACCTGTGGGGTGACTGGCCCGACTGGATTTCCTTTGTCGGTAGCGGCTTGATTATTTTCAGCGGCTTGCTGGTGTTCTATCTTGAAAACCGTGCCCATAAAAAATTACACCAACACGCACAGATCGACTATTAACTTGCCCCATATCAAGGTTATTATCGCTATTCCGTCGATACTTTAAGAACCAATTTTAATAGAATTTTTAGACTTCAGGTTTTCCTGGACTGAAATTAGGAGCGAATACCCTTGGACGAGAAAGACATCAAAAAGAAACTAATTGCGTTAAAAAAGGAAGTGACTCATCGTATTAATGCGATTGACCGGGATATTCGCCATGAGGGTATGACGGCCGACTGGAGTGAGCAGGCCAGCGAACGCGAAAATGACGAGGTGCTTGAATCGCTCGGTAACAGTTCTGAACAGGAGCTGGAAATGATCAAGTTCGCTTTGCACCGACTTAAAAACGGTACCTATTTCCGCTGCGAAGAATGTGGTGAAGATATCCCGACCGCCAGGCTGGAACTGCTGCCTTTCACGGCGTATTGCGTCAATTGTGCCGAAAAAATTGAGAGTTAAGTGAGGATAAACGCATGTTGACTGAGAAACACGACCTGGTGCACGAATTACCCGAGCACCGCGATGCCATCCACGATCTGAAAATGAACAATAATCACTTTGCCAGGCTGTTCGACGAATATCACGAAGTCGACCACGAGGTACATCGCATTGAAACCGGGGTAGAAAATACCTCCGATGAATACCTGGAAGAGCGCAAAAAAGTCCGTCTGTATTTAAAAGACGAGCTGTTACGCATAATCAAGAAAGCCTAGACTTCCGCTTCGGGGGCCTCAAGGTAAACCACAATTACGCAACCGTTTTCGGTGTAAGAGCAATGCTGAGTGCCATCCTTCATCAACACCAGGTCGCCTTCACGGTATACCGTGCCGTCATTGTCGGTTACCTCGCCACTCAGTATTAAAAACTCTTCGTTACCGCGGTGCTGATGTGGGATCGTGGTATATCCGGGTTCCATTTTGTAGATATGAAAACCGGTGCCCAGGGGCTTGCTTCGATCATGTTGAAAGGCTAGTCCGTCTGCTTCACCACGGCTATTGATATAGGGCTCAAATTCAATCTCATCGAGATTGATAACCATGCGTTCACCCTCGGCTACTGGTTTCATCGACACCTCCTTTCAATCGGGTTATAACTGTATGATTTCTCACCGTAATGGCAGTGCACTGGCGTTGCGTTAACCAGGCCAGCTGATTTAATCTTGCGGAATCACGGCAATAACATCGATTTCCATCAACCATTCAGGCTGACCCAGTCCGGCAACCACGATTCCGGTCGAAATTGGAAATACGCCCTTGAGCCACTTGCCGACAACCCGATAGACCGGTTCGCGATATCTCGGATCGGTGATATAAGTGGTAGTTTTTACAATATGACTCAGGTCGCTACCGGATTCCTCGAGCAGCTGCTTGACGTTCTTCATCGCCTGCTCGGCCTGCGCACCCGGGTCACCCAGGCCAACCAGGTTGCCATCAAAATCAGTACCGACCTGGCCGCGCAGGTAAACCGTATTGCCGGCAACAACAGCCTGGCACAGATCGTTGTCCAGCGCCTGGTTGGGATAGGTATCTCGCGTATTGAACTTACGAATGCGTTTATGGGTTGGCATCTCAGGCACCCTTGTTGCCATTTGCCGCTGACATGATGCCTACGATTCTACCATCTTCAGTGACCTTGATCCCGGCCACCCGGACGACCTTTCCGACCCTGTAGACTTCACCTCTGGCGCGTAGCAATTCGCCATCTTCTCCGCCTGTTCTGATCATAGACTCAACCATTGCCTGGAATGCGATACTCGAAGTTTGAGTGGATTTCCAACTCATGTAAAATATTTTTACGAATTCCCACGATCATGCGCTGGCCGGGCACCCG
>JARFPR010000509.1 GCA_029288195.1 Gammaproteobacteria bacterium
TGATCGAGAGGGAGGCCTGCTGCAACAGATTTTTGAGATCTTGAGACACGTATCAGGGCATCAATTCAACGGCAGAGACATCTTCTCTGCCATTGATATGCTCAATTTTACGCCGCTTCCAGACCTGCCCTGGCTTTTTCAACCAGTGCAGTAAAGGCAGGTTTGTCAAAAATGGCGATATCCGAAAGCACCTTGCGATCGATTTCAATCGACGCTTTCTTCAGGCCATTCATGAATACGCTGTAAGACATTCCGTTTTCGCGGGCCCCGGCATTGATACGGGCAATCCAGAGCGCACGGAACTGTCGCTTACGTTGGCGTCGATCACGGTAAGCGTATTGACCGGCCTTGGTGACGGCTTGCTTGGCAACGCGATACACCTTGCTGCGTGCACCACGATAGCCCTTGGCTTTGTCTAAAACCTTCTTGTGGCGTGCATGTGCGGTAACGCCTCTTTTTACTCTTGGCATGGCTCAATCCCCCCTAAGAATATGGCAACATACGACGCACTAGCTGCACGTCATTGGCATGAACATCAAGCTTCTCGCCCAGCTGGCGCTTACGCTTGCTCGATTTCTTGGTAAGGATATGACGCAAGTGCGATTGCTTGCGCTTGTAGCCGCCTGCCGCATTTCGCTTGAAACGCTTGGCAGCGCCACTGACTGATTTCATCTTTGGCATTTCTAACTCCAGTTAAATTAAACATCTATTAATAAGCCCTGGACGCCGGAGACGCGTCTTTGGGTCTTGGCCAGCTCAACTTCGCTAGCGTTTTTTCGGCACCAGTAACATCGTCATCTGGCGCCCTTCAGACTGCGGAAACTGATCCACGGTCGAAAATTCCTTGGTGTCCTCTTCTACTCGTTTGAGCAGCTGAGTGCCGAGTTCCATGTGCGCCATTTCCCGTCCCCGGAAACGTACCGTCACCTTAACCCGGTCACCGATTTCAATAAACTCGGTCAGTTTGCGTAACTTGACCTGGTAATCACCTTCTTCGGTCCCTGGTCGAAACTTGATTTCCTTGATGTGCACCTGGCGCTGCTTCTTGCGCTGATCGTGCAACTTTTTCTTTTGCTGGAACCTGAACTTACCATAATCCATCAATCGACAGACTGGTGGCTCGGCATCGGGAACCAACTCTACGAGATCCACGCCTGCGTCTACTGCCAGCTGCTGGGCATCTTCCAACGAAACTATACCTTTTTGTTCGCCGTCTTCTGCGATAAGCCGGACTTCCGGCGCTGTAATATCCTCGTTGAGACGGCTTTGTTTGTTGTCTGCGATTTGGGACTCTCCCTAAAATGTTATCCGCAAAAATTAATCCGGCCAGATAACCGGATTACTGTTGTACCAGGTCGACAAACTTGTCGATCGCTAATGAACCCAGGTCTTCACCACCGAGGCTTCGCACTGCAACACAGTCTTCTTCAACTTCGCGATCACCGACCACGAGCATGTAAGGAATGCGCTGCAAAGTATGCTCGCGAATTTTAAACCCGACCTTTTCGTTTCTCAAGTCAGAAATCGCCCTGATTCCCTGATTTTTAAGCATTTTTTCGACTTTTTCGACATATGGCGCCTGTTTGTCGGTAATATTCATCACCACGGCCTGAACCGGTGATAGCCAGACCGGAAATTTGCCTTCGTAATGCTCGACCAGAATTCCGAAAAATCGCTCGAGTGAACCGAACAAGGCTCGGTGTAACATGACCGGTCGATGCCGTTCACCATCTTCGGCAACGTAGGAAATATCGAAGCGCTCGGGCAGGTTCATGTCGACTTGAAGGGTGCCGCATTGCCAGTCACGTCCGATCGCATCACGCAACACAAACTCGAGTTTGGGTCCGTAAAATGCACCCTCTCCCGGAAAGGTTTGATACTCGAGTTGCATACTATCCAGGGCATTGGTTAAGGCGCCTTCCAGCTTGTCCCAGATTTCGTCTGAACCAATACGGTTCTCGGGCCGATCGGAAAACTTGATCACGACATCCTCGAAACCGAAGTCCCTGTAGATATCAAGCACCAACGCAATGACATCGATACACTCCTGTTGCATTTGTTCTTCGGTGCAATAAATATGCGCATCATCCTGGGTAAAGTGGCGCACCCGCAACAGGCCATGCAAAGCCCCGGAAGGCTCATAGCGATGTACCTTGCCGAATTCCGCCATGCGTAACGGCAGGTCACGATAACTTTTCAAGCCCTGCGCGAACATTAGCACGGAGCCCGGACAGTTCATCGGCTTTAACGCAAACACACGCTCGTCTTCAGTGGTCGTGGAAAACATGTGTTCACGGTAATTTTCCCAGTGCCCGGATGTTTCCCACAGGCTGCGATCCATCACGTCGGGCGTATTGACCTCGATGTAGCCAGCATCTTCCTGGCGTTTGCGCATATAGTTAATTAGCAGATTGAACAGGGTCCAGCCCTTGGGGTGCCAGAATACCGACCCCGGGGCCTCTTCATGCAGGTGGAACAGTTCCAGCTGGCGTCCAAGCTTGCGATGATCGCGTTTCTCGGCCTCTTCGAGCCGGTGCAGGTAGGCCTTAAGCTGCTTCTTGTCAGGCCAGGCAGTACCGTAAATCCTTTGTAGCATTTCGTTCTTTGAATCGCCGCGCCAGTAGGCGCCTGCGACCTTCATAACCTTGAAGGCATCACCGAGCTTTCCGGTGGACGGCAAGTGCGGCCCACGACACACGTCGAACCATTCACCCTGGCGATAAATCGAAACTTCTTCACCAGCAGGAATAATCTCGTCGATAATCTGGACCTTGTAGCTTTCACCGATATCTGCGAAAGTTTTTTTGGCCGCCTCCCGATCCATGACTTCACGTTCGATCGGCAGATCGCGCTTGACGATTTCGTGCATGCGCTTTTCGATCTCGATTAAATCGTCGGGCGTAAACGGCTCTTCGCGGGCGAAATCGTAGTAAAAGCCGTCCTCGATTGCCGGGCCAATGGTTACCTGGGTGCCC
>JARFPR010000008.1 GCA_029288195.1 Gammaproteobacteria bacterium
GCTTTACGCTCGAAATGTGTGGCTTGCGCCCAGGGCATAAAGTACTCGATCTCGCCGGCGGCACCGGCGACCTGGCGCTCAAAGCGGCGCAGATGGTTGGCGAATCCGGACAGGTTGTTCTCGCTGATATTAATGCCGCGAGGTTACAACGTGGGCGCGATCGGGTTAGCGACAGCGGCTTTGTCAATCGAGTCGAATCGGTGCAGTGCAACGCCGAGATGTTACCATTTGCCGACAATCACTTCGATTGCATCACCATTGCTTTCGGATTGCGCAACGTTACCGACAAAGCCGCAGCGTTGGCCTCGATGCAGCGCGTGCTGAAACCCGGCGGTCGCTTATGCATACTCGAATTCTCGAAACCGGTTTACCAACCGCTGGAAAAACTTTACGACTTTTACTCCTTTAAACTACTGCCGCGCATGGGCGAGTTTATTGCCAGGGACCGCGACAGCTACCAGTACCTTGCCGAATCAATCCGCATGCATCCAGATCAACAGGCGCTAAAACAAATAATTCTCGATCAGGGAGGTTTCGACGAGGTCGAGGTACACAATCTAAGCGGCGGCATTGTTGCCCTGCACCGTGCGTTCAAGTACTAGGCAGTTTTTTTCATCGTGCAAACTTCCGACAACCCCAGCGCGACTCTTCTCGATTCAATCCAGAATTCATTACTGGTGGCTGCAGAAATCGGCGGTAACCGATTGCTCGAGTTTGACGAAGTTGCGCTTAAGGGCTGCCAAGAAATGCAGGGGCATTGCATTGCCATTGACATTTCCGATATAGATTTTCAGCTCTACTGTCACCCCGGTACCTGGGGTATTCGCCTGAGCCGCAACCCACCTGCGCGGGATGTGGATGCGACCATTTCAGGACGCTTAATGGCCCTGGTCAATCTAGCATCACTGGATGACAAGGTTTCGACCTCGATTCAGGAACGCGTCAGCTTTCAGGGTGATATCGCGCTCGCACAAAAATTGCAAAACATACTCGCCGGTCTCGACATCGATTGGGAGGAAGCGCTGGCCCAGCGTACCGGTGACGTACTGGCGTTTCAGATTCATCAACGCGGCCGTAACCTGGGAACCTGGCTGCGGCAAAGCGCGGAATCGCTGTTGCAGACCAGCAGCGAGTACCTGCGCGAAGAGGCAGGTCTCAGTCCCACAGAGGTCGAGTTCGAAGTTTTTCGATCACGGCTTACCGAGCTCAAGCACGATGTCGCGCGCACCGAGGCAAGGCTGCAGCAGTTGCTCGGGAAGATTCAACCGCAGTAATGCGCAACCTGCTACGCCTGATCTCGATTAATTTCACGTTGGCGCGTTTCGGCCTCGACGAGGTCGTTTTATCGCTGCATTTTTACCGCCCGCTTTACCTGTTGGGCAAGATTAATCCGTTTAACTGGTTTCGAAGTAACGACCTGAGCGAAGCCGAGCGTCTGCGTTTATGCATCGAGGCACTCGGCCCGATCTTCATCAAGTTTGGACAGATGATGGCGACGCGACGTGATCTGTTTGGCGATGACATCACTGATGAACTCGAAAAGCTGCTCGACCAGGTGCCGCCATTCCCCTGGCACGAGGCACGCGACATTATCGAGCAGCAACTGGGAATGCCACTGGAGAAAGCGTTCAAGATATTCGATGAAAACGAAATCGCCTCTGCCTCAATCGCGCAGGTGTATGCTGCACAGCTGCCTGATGGTCAGGAAGTTATTGTAAAAATTGTGCGCCCCGGAATCGAACACAGGATTCGCCAGGATATCGAGGTATTGTTGCTACTGGCAAAGATGGCCGACCGCTACTGGGATGAAGCGAAGCGAGTTAAGCCCATTCAAATTGTGCGTGAGTTCGAAACCACCATCTTCAACGAGCTCGACCTGATTAGAGAAGCGGCGAATTCGAGTGAACTGCGTCGAAATTTCGAGGGTTCACCCGATCTTTACGTGCCGTTTGTTCACTGGGAATACTGTCGCTCAAGGGTCATGGTCATGGAGCGCATCCATGGTATCCCGGTAACTGATATAAAGCAGCTTCGAGCACACGAGGTAAATTTCGAGGTTTTGTCGCGCAAGGGTGTGGAAATCTTTTTTACCCAGGTGTTTCGGCATAACTATTTCCACGCCGACATGCACCCCGGCAATATTTTCGTTGCAACCAGCAATCCCGAAGACCCCAGGTACATCGCGGTTGATTTTGGCATCATGGGGTCTTTATCTACCAGCGATCAACGCTATCTCGCGGAAAATTTTGCGGCGTTTTTCAATCGGGATTACCGGCGAGTCGCAGAACTTCATGTCGATTCAGGGTGGGTCGATCATGATACCCGAATCGATGAATTCGAGGCCTCAATACGCAGTGTTTGCGAGCCCATGTTTCAGCGCCCGCTGGCAGAAATTTCTTTCGGCCAGCTGTTGTTACGACTGTTTCAGACGGCACGCACTTTTAACATGGAGATTCAGCCCCAGCTGCTGCTGCTCGAAAAAACATTCCTCCACATCGAAGGAATCGGTCGCCAGTTGTATCCCCAGCTTGACCTCTGGGATACGGCCAAGCCCTTCATCGAGCTATGGATTTCCGAGCAGCTTGGTACGCGAGCCCTGATCAAGGGCCTGGAAAAAAATCTGCCCTATATCGCCGAGCATTTACCGGATCTGCCGCAACTTGCCTTCAAGGCACTGAATCGAGTTGCCAACGACGAGATCAGGGTAGAGCTTCGGTCGCGCCAGATAGATGATTTGAAACAGGAAATTCGCCAGTCCAACCGGCGCAATATTCGCGCCATCATCGGCGGCAGTTTCATCATTAGCGCCAGCATCATCCTGGGACTGGATGGTCTCGCGCCAATCATGGTTGGGAGTGGACAATTGATCGTGCCGCTACTGAGCGCGGCCCTTGCAATACCCGGGATTTACCTGTTAATCAGCAGTTATCTGGACAACTAGCACTGCGCCCGGGTAAAGTTTTTATTCAGCCGCTTGCCGTGCTTGTAACCTTTCCAATAGGCCGATTTAACTTCTTCGCGATATTCTTCCGGGATCGAAAGAAGATATTCATTGTAATCCCGATTGAAGACCTTCTCGTCTTCGCAAAATTTGCGTTTGTAGGCAAGTTGGCCGGTCAACTCGGCGATACGCAAATGACGGAATTTCGGATCTTCGGGTGGCAGCTCCTCTTTGACCTCTTCGACCTCGGGCCTGGTACTGGTTTCATCTTCGACAACATTGGTCTCAGTGGGCTCTTCGCTACGCGCACGTGAGCGCGTCAGGCGTTCGCATTCATCCGTCGTCAATAACGGGGTTTCCTCTTTGCTCTTATCGAAGCCTTCCTGAAAAGCGTCGCGCATGGGATCGCGACTTTCCTCGGGCATCAGCTGGACGCGCTGGGTAAACTCTGCGAGCACGCTGGCCTCGCCACACTGCAAACGCGAATAGCTGAGGGTACCAAGTGTCCTCGACAGGTTAACGATGGTGCTGGTTGCATTTTCGAGCGCGGCGGCATCGACTTCGGCACCGTCCTCGGTAGCCTGCTGGCTGAGTCCGTCAATGGCCTTGTCGATAATCACCATGATCGAGTTCAAGCCCTGGTCGAGTAACTCGGCCCGGGCAGAAAACGACAGAATCGTCAGGATAAATAGTGCAAGCAGTAATTTTAAAGATTTCATCAATTTACCGTAATCTGCTGATAGTCAAGATTAAATCATGGATCACATGCTTCATCCAGTGCTCAGAGCACCTCATTTTTGCGCTGCATCACAATTTCGAGGATAATGCGGCGTCTTTCAGGCTGTATCACCGTATTGAAACACCCAATCGCTTGCTTAATGGTACCGCCCCACCGTAATCCCCGCGACAACTCCGGGAACAGCAATTGCATCCCGGTAAGATGTTCTTTGTTCTGGATTGATAGCAAATCACTGCCGGAAAGCAAATTCTTTTTAACGCGGCCGGAGCGGGAGTGAGCGTAGCAACACCCAGAATCGGCTTCGTCAGCCTCGGATGCCCGAAGGCAACCGTTGACTCGGAACAGATTATTACCCAGCTAAGTGCCGAAGGTTACGCTATCGTGCCTGATTTCGATAATGCCGACATGGTTATTGTCAATACCTGCGGATTTATCGATAGCGCGGTCGAAGAGTCACTCGATACGATCGACGAAGCACTGCATCAAAACGGCCGCGTCATCGTAACCGGTTGTCTCGGGGAGCGCGCTGAAATGATCAATAATCGCTTTCCATCACTGCTTGCCGTTACCGGCCCGCATGCCCGGGATGAAGTCATGCGGGCAGTGCATCAACATTTACCGGCTCTGCACGACCCGTTTCTGGACCTGGTGCCGAAACAGGGCGTACGTCTGACACCGCGGCATTATGCCTACCTGAAAATATCCGAAGGCTGCAATCACCGTTGCAGCTTCTGCATTATTCCATCACTGCGTGGTGACCTTGCAAGCAGACCGATTGATGAGGTCATGGATGAGGCGCAAATCCTGGTTGATACCGGTACGCGGGAGATCCTGGTTATTTCGCAGGATACCAGTGCCTACGGTGTGGATTGCAAATACAGCACTCGTTTCTGGCGGGGACAGGCGCTGCAGACCCGTTTCCTGGATCTGGCCCGCGCCCTCGGCCAGCTGGGTGTCTGGGTTCGACTGCACTATGTTTACCCTTACCCGCATGTCGATGACGTGATTCCGCTAATGGCTGACGGTGCCATTCTTCCCTACCTGGATATGCCGATGCAGCACGCCAGCCCGCGCGTCCTGAAGTCAATGAAACGGCCGGGTAATCGAGATCGTATGCTCGAGCGTATTCTGACATGGCGGGAGATTTGCCCTGAGCTTGTAATTCGCAGCACCTTTATCGTCGGGTTTCCTGGAGAGACCGAGTCAGAGTTCGAGGAATTACTCGATTTTCTCGAGATCGCGCAACTCGACCGCGTCGGGTGTTTCACGTATTCCGCGGTCGAGGGTGCAACCGCAAACGCCTTCGCAAACCCGGTTCCGGAGGCACTGAAACAGGAACGTTATCACCGTTTCATGCTTAAACAACAAGCTATCAGTGCGCAAAAATTGCAGCAACGCATCGGTCAACAGATGACAGTGCTGGTAGAAACGAGTGATGCGCAAGGTTACGTGGGGCGCAGTTACGCCGATGCGCCGGAAATTGACGGGGTGGTTCACATTTCCACCGACAAACAATTACCCCTGGGTGAATTCTATCGCGTCGAAATTAGCGCTGCCGACGAATATGACCTTTACGCACTGACCAACAAGTAGACCTTATCTCCTTCTACCCTGATTGGCAGGGATTCCAGGCTTTCCCCCGGACAGGGACCAAAAACGCATTCCCCGGTATCGATCAAGAAACGTGCATCATGCACTGCGCACTGGATCAGCGCGCCCTCGATATCGAGGAACTGGTGGTCAACCCAGTCCAGCGGCGACCCCGTATGCGGGCAACTATTGCGGTAAGCAAAACATTCTCCATCGCGTCGTACGACAAAGCCGTCAACCTGTTTTCCGGCACAATCGAGCGAAAACCCATAGGACCCGGGGTCGGACAACCGTTCCAGTTCGCAAATAAAGACCAAATTTTCCATTTTTTTGCTTATAAATCCTCGCTTACAGCCGATAACGATTGGGCCACCACAACCAGGCAAGAATCTGAATTCACCCCGGACTAGGCAAGGTTAAGGGTTAAGGATACTGAATTAATGCTGCACAAGGTCGAACAAAATAGCGACTGGAAGTCGAGATATCAAGACGCACTCAAGGATCTTGAGGCGCGCGAGCAGGGGTGGGTGCAAAGCGAGGAGCTGCTGCGCAAGGCAATCGACCGTCTGAGCGCTACCTGTCGTGGGCTCGATACAAGGCTGGACAAGCAGCTAAATACCATCGAACAGCTATCGCGGGATAAAAACGACGAAAAGCTTGTCGATGCCCTCGATCAACTTGCCCAGGTTGTGACCTCCCCCGGTAATTCGAAAGCGAGCACCAAAACGCGTCGTTCCGACCCGATTATGCTGATGCTCGAACTGTTACAGAACATTCATTTTGATACATCGCAGCGCGGTCAATTGAAAGAAATTTGCTCTGATTTACTAAAGTCTGTCGCCAGTGGCCACGATAGCGATTCGGTCAGCGTCTACATTCAGAAGCTTTCCGCATTGATCAACGAGAATTTCGATAACATTAACAACAGCGGTCAGTCTTCAAAACCCGGTGAGACACATGTCGATCAGTTGATGACATCTCTGTTGGAGCGACTTTCGCTGCTTCAGGGTGCAGACAGTAGCGCACAAGCGATACAGGAACGAGTTCATGAAGGGGTCGACGACGAGCAGTGGGCCGACACCTTAAACGATATTGTCAATTCAATTTCGGGATCGATAAAAAACCTGGAACAGGAAAAACGTGAGCTTGAAAATTTTATTGTCAAGGTTACCGAACAACTCGACGACGTAACCCAGACCATCGTAGAAGACCAGAAGGACCACGAGTCCAATCACGAAGATGCAAAATCCCTGCAAAGTTTTGTGCAGGAAGGCATCGAGCTAATCCAGAAAAACGTCCAGTCAAGCAATGACCTGCAAGAGGTGAAGTCCGGGGTAGCCAAGAACATTGAAGATATTCGTGGTGGCGTCGACGAATTCGCGGATCGCTTTGATGAGCGCCACGATGCAACCGCAGAACGTAATCTCAAGCTCACCGAGCAGCTCTCCCAAATGGAGCAGGAAACCCAGGAATTGCAGGTCATGCTGCAGGAAAACCGGACCAAACTACTTTATGACGCGCTAACGGGTGTTTATAGCCGTATGGCCTACGACGAGCGCATTCAACAGGAACTCGCACGCTGGACTCGCTATGAAACTCCTTTCAGCTATGCCATTCTCGATATCGATTTCTTTAAGCGCATTAACGATGCCTACGGGCATAACGCCGGCGACAAGGCATTAAAAATCGTCGCACAGCTGATGACTACATACGTACGCCAATCAGATTATGTTTTTCGCATCGGCGGTGAAGAGTTCGTGCTGCTATTGACCAACACTTCTCAAGAAAATGCCAGCAAACTGGTACAAAAGATGCGCGCTGGAATCGCCGCCAGCAGTTTTCATTTCAAGGGCGAACCGCTATCCCTGACGTTATCAGCGGGCATTACTGAAACCCGCAACGGCGATAATGTCGAGTCGATTTATGAGCGTGCGGACAAGGCCCTTTACAAGGCCAAGAATTCTGGGCGTGATTGCCAGTTTATTGCCGATTAACCGGCCTCGTCGGGTGTCTTTGCAACAATGGTCAATGCATGCAGTTCCCCGGAGGTGATTTCATCGTTGACACAGGCATAGACCAACTGGTGGCGTTTTATTGGTGTCAGGCCTGCGAAAGCATCGCTGATGACGTTGGCAACAAACTTGCCCTCGCCGCCACTAACTTCGACCGCAGCGCCAGGCATGCCGGTTGCGATTAACTGCTGAATATGTTCTGGGGTCATGGATTAAGGCATTTAGCTCAAACGATGGATCGACAAACTATATTACAAGAGGTGTTAGTAATTACCATGAAAAAACTAATCTTATGTTCAATGATGTTGCTTTTCTGTCTTACCCAGGTAGAAGCCGCCGAGGATGAGGCAGAGGCATCGACAACATCGGCTTATATTTCACTGGGCGACCCGATGGTGCTCAACCTGAGCGGCCCCAAACGAATGACTTTCTTGCAACTTAGTGCGGATGTTTTAGTCAGCGATTCCGATGCCGAGGCAACCATCCAGATGCATGTGCCGGCAATTCGACATAGCCTGATCATGTTGCTTAGCGAGCAAAAGGCCGTCGATATCAAGTCACCCGCCCGGCGCGAGGAAATTCGCCAGCAGGCGACTTCGCAGGTGCAAGCACTGATTGCCGACCTGTCCGGCAGCCAGGACGTCAGCGAAATCCTGTTCTCCAGCATCCTCGTCCAGTAATCCATCCATTATTTGCGGTGCTGGTATCGGGATATCTTTGTGGGATCGCCGTACCGAAGCGTCGGACCGATACATCCATGTAGGCTCGCGCCCGGAGTGCCGTATCACAACATCCCTGTTGCGCAGCGTCCCGCAAAGATATCCCGATACCCACACCTCGAAGATCGAGCTATCTCGGGTGAAAGTACGCAAAAGTGTAGCGAGGCATGGATGCCGAGCTTCAAGCGGTTCCATGGATGGACCAACCGGCGCTTGCGCCGGTTGGGAGCGTCTTTTGCGTACTTTCACCCGAGATAGCGTTATCAGGAATTTGTGAAGTTGGGCTTGCGAATGTGTTATTTTGGGTCGAGCTTGAGGTCTTCGTTATCGACGCTGATAGCGGACTGCCCGTGGATAAACTCGAGAAGTTGCTCACCCGCCATCGAAAAACGCCAACCCTGGGTCAGCCGACTGCTTTTCTGATTCACAATCAGGCTGTCGATATCCTTACGCGTGGCGAGCGTGGCGAGGGCAATCTGATTCTGATCCGCGATCTTTCGGCACAAGTCCATCAGGCAGTCACCCAGCGCTAGCTGCTGTTTGTTCAAACTTCTAAACTTGTCATGTTGTGGCCACTGTGCCGAATCGACCGTGTTTGCATGCGCTACGATTTTTAGCAGCTCATCACCATGGCGCCTGGCGGTTTTTTCACTTAGCTCGGGAATTCGCGCCAGGTCTTCGAAGTCTTCCGGTTTCTGGCGTGCAATTTCGACCAGGGCGTCATCCTTGGTTATCCAGCGTCGCGGCCGATTCTGTTGCTGCGCCAGGTCCTCGCGCCAGCGGCACAGGTCACTTGCGATTTGCAGTTTTTCGTCTTTGAGCTTGAGCACACCTTTGAGCCGCCGCCATAATTGCGACTTGTCTACCTGGTAGTTCTCCGGCTCACTCATCGCAACTAAATCCTTTTCAATCCAGCTGCTGCGCCGGGTTGAATCAAGCTTCTGCTTTAGCGCCTCATAAACTGCTATCAGGTGGCGCACATCGTCCATCGCATAATCGAGTTCATCCAGGCTCAACGGTCTGCGAAGCCAGTTGGCGCGCGTATGTTTTTTATCGAGCGTCACCCCGGTAATCTGTTGTACCAGGTCTGCATATGAAATCTGGTGGTTATAACCGAGCACCGCGGCGGCTAACTGGGTATCGAACACCGGCGCAGGCACTGCCCCAAACTTCTGGTAAAGAATTTCAAGATCTTGTGAAGGTGAATGAAATACCTTCAGCAGGTCCAGCTTAACCAGCATGGCAGTCAGCGGCTCAAAATCATCAATTGCGAGTGGATCAACACAGGCCAGTTGATCGCCGCTCGCAATCTGTATCAATGCCAGCTCAGGATAATACGTACTCTCACGGATGAACTCGGTGTCGATCACACAATAGGTGGCTTCGCCTACGCCTGCGCAAAACCGCACCAGCCCGGCATTACTATCGATGTATTCATAATCCCGTTGCGCTGCCAAAATGCTGCTACCTCAACAACGCTTTGCGACGGATGTCACGCAGTATCACGAACACCCAGGGCCAGATCAACATACCAATAAACGGCGCAGCAAAGAAAGTCAGCAAGGGTGGCGGCCGGCCCAGTATGCCTTCCACCCAGCCCACTATCACCTGGTCGATCAACAACAGTACGAGTATGTAAATCGCTTGCTGGGCCAGGGCCAGTACCCGAATCCGCTGGTAAAGGTTCAGATTGATGTAAATGATAAGGAGTAGTGGCAGGGTGTGCTGACCGAGTAGCGTGCCGAGCGAGGTATCAAGAATGATGCCGGTAAAAAACGCAAACCACAGGCCGACACGCTTGGGCAAGGCCATGCTCCAGTAAATCAGAGTTAATGCTATCCAGTTTGGTCGATAGATCTGTACCCAGTCCGGTAGTGGCAGAATCATCAAAACCAGGGCCGCCAGCAGGCTTAAATATATAACCAGATATTTCAGCTGCGACATTTTATTGTCTGGGTTTTATAACGAGTACTTCGCGACTGGAATCGAGCCGGGCCTTGGGTTCGGCCAGAACCGATACGAATCCGCGCACCTTGTCTTCGCTTATTGCGGTTACCCTGGCAACCGGATAATCCGGCGGAAACCGCCCTCCCAGGCCCGATGTAACCAGTTCATCATCGACCATGATATCCGCCGTTGCGGGCAGGTAACGCAACTCGAGCTGGCGCGTTGAGCCCCGACCAAACGCAACGGAGCGAGTGCCGCTGCGGATAAACTGCACTGGGATTGCATGCTCCGGGTCGGATATCAGGATAATTGTTGCCGATTGAGGATTGACATGAATGACCTGGCCCATGATACCGAAATCATCTATTACGGCGTGGCCCATCTCGACGCCATCACTACTACCCTTATTAATCTCGATAAGCTGGCTATATGGATTCTGGTCCACCGATAAAAGTTCGGCAACGATAACTTCGTCGGCAATCTTGCGCGACGAACCTAACAGATTACGCAGACGCGCATTTTCTTCCATCAGGATTTCAAGTTTTTGCAGGCGCGCGCTGAGAATACGCCCCTCTGCCTTGAGTGACTCGTTTTCTTCCAATAACTCGGTATGTGAGGTGAACCAGTCGTTGAGCCAGTTGCCGCCAGTCGCCGGTAAACTGACCAGGTACCTGAGGGGAGAAAGTGCCAGGGAAATGTTGGTGCGCACGATCTCGAGATGCTGAAACCGATGATCGACAACCATCATCGCAATACTAAAAACAATCAGAAATAGCGCCTGTAATGTTGCGCCACGGACCTCGATTATTGTCTTCATTTAGGCAGTGGCCGATCGATTTTTACTCTACAGCCAGAAAATCCAGCCCATGTTCATCGATCATTTCGAGCACCCGTCCACCACCGCGGGCAACACAGGTCAATGGATCTTCGGCGATAATCACCGGTAACCCGGTTTCCTCCATGATCAACCGATCCAGGTCACGCAACAGCGCACCACCGCCGGTCAGAACGATGCCACGTTCCGCGATATCAGAACCAAGTTCGGGCGGGGTTTGCTCGAGCGCATTCTTTACCGCCGAAATAATACCGTAAAGCGGATCTTGCAACGCTTCCAGAATTTCGTTGCTATTGAGTGTGAAACTACGCGGTACACCTTCGGACAGGTTGCGCCCCTTAACCTCCATCTCGAGTAAATCCTTGCCAGGATACGCGGCTGCGATCTCCACCTTGATTCTTTCCGCGGTTGCCTCGCCGATCAGGATGCCGTAGTTGCGGCGTACATAGTTGATGATGGCATCATCGAACCGGTCTCCACCGATACGCACCGAGGCGGAGTAGACAATGCCGTTGAGTGACATTACGGCAACTTCCGAAGTCCCGCCACCGATATCGAGCACCATCGAACCCTGGGCCTCGTCCACCGGCATGCCGGCACCGATTGCCGCAGCCATCGGCTCCTCGATCAGGTAGACCTTGCGCGCTCCGGCACCCAATGCAGATTCACGGATCGCGCGCCGCTCAACCTGGGTCGCACCACAGGGAACACAGATCAGCACGCGCGGACTGGGCCGCATGAACTGGTTCTCGTGCACTTTACGGAGACTGTGCTGCAGCATTTTTTCGGTATAGGTGAAGTCGGCAATAACCCCGTCTTTCATCGGCCGCTTGGCGGTGATGTTCTCCGGGGTTCGACCCAGCATCTTCTTGGCATCGGTACCAACGGCCTCGATCGATTTGGGGCCACCGGGCCCGCGATCCTGACGAATTGCGACTACCGATGGTTCATTTAGGACGATTCCCTGACCGCGAGAATAGATTAGCGTATTGGCTGTTCCCAGATCGATAGACAAATCGTTAGATAACAAGCCTCGGATAGCTCCAAACATGCTGTGCTTTTAACCCGTTGTATATTTTTCGATGTGCGCTCGCACGAAATTTCCCGACCCTGCATAAAAATAACGCAGATCTAACATACTCTAGCAACGGTATGTCATTTTCACAAGGCGAAATACCTTAAAAATCAGTCTTTTGCTTATACAAGCGGTGAAATTGTGGTAAGTTTGCGAGCTTTTCTCAGGCCCCATGGAAATTTCCCGAAATGACCCTGAAATCCGAAGACATTCGAAATATTGCTCACCTCGCGCGACTGCACATTGACGAGGACGCAATTGACGATTATGTAGACGATTTATCCAACATTCTGTCACTGGTCGACCAGATGAACCAGGTCGATAGCAGCACCGTCGCGCCGCTGTCAAATCCACTCGATGCAACCCAGCGACTGCGCGCCGATGAAGTCACCGAAACCAACCAGCGCGACAAGTTTCAGCAAATCGCCCCCGACGTTGCCGATGGTTTTTACCGGGTGCCCAAGGTGATTGAATAATGACCAGGAGTGTCATCGAAATTTGCGCGGGCCTGGCCACGGGCGAGTTCTCGAGTGTTGAAATTACCCAGGATTACCTGGCGCGTATCGCGCAGCACAACCCTGCTCTTAATTGCTTTATCAGCGTTACCGGGGAGCTCGCGCTCGAACAGGCGCGCCAGGCCGACACGGTCCGCGCCGCCGGCAATGCAGCCGCTCTCAACGGGGTGCCGATTGCGCACAAGGACCTGTTCTGTACCGACGGGGTCAGAACCTCCTGTGGCTCCCGAATCCTGGATAATTTTATAGCACCCTACGATGCGACTGTGATCGAGCAGTTCAACCAGGGTGGTGCGGTAATGCTGGGCAAGACCAACATGGATGAATTCGCCATGGGATCGTCCAACGAGAATTCATACTACGGCAGCGTCGCCAACCCGTGGAACCCGAAGCACGTGCCGGGCGGTTCATCGGGTGGTTCGGCCGCCGCAGTAGCGGCTGGTCTTGCACCCGCGGCAACGGGCACCGATACCGGTGGTTCAATCCGCCAACCGGCCGCTTTCTGTGGCGTGACCGGTATCAAGCCGACCTATGGACGCGTTTCGCGTTACGGCATGGTCGCGTTCGCTTCGAGTCTTGACCAGGGCGGACCGTTCGCGCGCAGTGCCGAGGACTGTGCGCTGTTGTTGCAGACCATGGCGAAATTTGATCCCCGGGATTCGACCTCCTCCGAGCAGGCGGTACCCGATTACAGCGCGGGGCTCGGGCAGGGTATCGAGGGCCTGAAGATCGG
>JARFPR010000011.1 GCA_029288195.1 Gammaproteobacteria bacterium
CGGGTAGTCCCGGCGGCAACCAGCCACGCAAGCGATCCATTGACGACGGCACCGGTGACCAGGAATACCGAGCCCAGCGCAAGCGATATGAGGAATCCCGGGTTTTCCACCGAAGTTAAGAACTGTGGGATAAAGGCGAGAAAGAATAGCGCTATCTTGGGGTTGAGCGCATCGACCAGTAAGCCGCGGCGAAAGTATTGCCAGCCGTTAACGCCATCCTGGTAAAAAGCTGTTTTCGCAATTTCTCGCTTGTCCCGGAACAGGTCGATACCAAGATAAATCAGGTAAGCCGCGCCCAGGTATTGGACTATGGTGAAGGCAAGCGGTGCCGTTGCCAGTACGGCGGCGACACCACTCGCGGCCAGTACCACGTGAACGAATGCGCCAGCTGTCATTCCGAGAACCGCAAACACACCCGCCCTGAACCCACGTGCTGCGCTCACCGATGTCACCAACAGTACCGAGGGTCCGGGTGTCAGGTTTACCGCGAGACAGGCAACTACCAGTAAAATAAAGCTATCCGGGCTCATGCCGAGGTGATGCGCGCCTGCTCGCGGGCGTCTACGAAAGCTTTTACCGAGCGTGAAACATCTTCCGGCATGGTCGCCCAGGAGCAAACACTGACGCGAATGACGCTACGTTGCTGCCACTGGGTGCCACCGACCCAGCATTCACCGGAATGTTGAATGTTCTTTATCGTTTCAGTCGTTAGGGTATCACTGCCGCAAGCCACCAGTACCTGGTTGAAGACGACATCATTGAGAATTTCAAAGCCTTGTTGTTCCAGTTCCCCGGCGAATTGTCGAGCGCGCAGGTGAAATCCGGATACCAGCTCGTCGATACCGGACCTGCCCAGGTATTTCAACGCTGCCCAGAGTTCGCAAACCCGTGCACGGCGAGACATTTCCGGTGTATGCAACATACCATCGCGATTGTCACTATAGACAATGTAAGCACCCGAAGCGTGTAACGCGTTTACCAGGGCATCGCGGTCGCGGCACATGATGACGCCGCTGTCGTAAGGTGTGTTCAGGGTTTTGTGGCCGTCGAACGACCACGAGTCTGCGAGCTCCATGCCCGCGGTCAGGTGTTTCAGTTGCTGGCTGGCCGCGGCCCACAGGCCGAATGCGCCGTCGACATGTACCCAGGCCCCGGCCTGCCGGGCTTTAGCGCACAGGGTCGAAAAATCATCGAAAGCACCCGAGTTGACGTTACCGGCCTGCAGAATCAGGATAGTCGATTGATCAAGTTCGGGAACGGCGTCGGTTGCAATCCTGCCCTGGTCGTCGGTATCGACCCATTCGACATTATCGATACCGAAGCCAAGTAGCGCGATTGCCTTTGATACGGTGCCGTGGGCCTGGCGGCCGGTGATCACACGTAATCGCGGCGCATCAGCGAAACCCTTGCGGTTTATATCCCACCCCAGACGCTCAAAATTCCTTTGCCTGGCTGCGGCCAGCCCGCAGAATATCGACATCGAGGAACCGCTCACATAACCTGCAACAGTCGATTCGGGTAAGTCGAAAAGTTCTCGCAACCAGCCTTCGGTGATCTCTTCCAACCGGGATGCAACCGGTGATGACAGGTACAGCGGTGTATTCTGATCCCAGAAATCAGTCAGCCATCGTACCGCGAGTGTCGCTGGTATTACGCCGCCGTTAACCAGGCCGAAGTAACGCCCGCCGATCTGGGCCACGGTGGCGGGTGACCCGAATGCATTGAGTTGCTCCAGGATTTGGTACGCATCTCCTGGGTCTTCAGGAAGTGGCTGATCAAAGCGAGCGAGATTCTCGATTGCCTCCGTGGTTGGAAAGACGTTGCGCTGCAGGGCCTGGTCGGCATAGTTGTAGGCGGCATCGCGGGCCTCGTCAAAGATGGTTTTCTGTTCCATTTCACGAAACATGCGCCTGCGAATTTCATCACTCATCGATTTGGCCTTTCAACACTTGTTTTATCCGGGTTTTCAATTCCGGCAGGACCTCGACCTCGAACCAGGGATTGCTTTTAAGCCAGCGATTGTTCCTCGGGCTCGGGTGCGGTAAGGGTATCATGGCTGGCCAGTAATCCTGCCAGGACTTCACCAGTTCGGTCAGCGAACTCGAACCCGGATCGAAGTGGTACTGTTGCGCGTATTGCCCCATGACCAGTGTCAGTTCGATTTGTTTCATTTGGGCAAGCAGTGATGTACGCCATTGGGGCGCGCATTCGCGACGCGGTGGCAGGTCGCCGGATTTACCGCTGCCGGGATAGCAAAACCCCATCGGTAGAATGGCAATCTTGGCAGCATTATAAAAAGTTTCACGGCTGACCCCCATCCAGTCACGCAGTCGATCTCCACTTGGATCGTCGAAAGGAATACCGCTGGCATGAACTTTACTGCCGGGTGCCTGCCCGGCGATCAGGACTTTTGCAGATGCCGAGCACTGCAGTACCGGATTCGCTCCCAGGGGCAAACCGGGTTCGCATATTCGACAACTGGCAACTTCCGACAGCAGTGCTTTTAGTGGTTTCATTGGTTGGTTCAATGGGTTAGCAAACACCGTCTCGTATGCCTGTTGATGTTTTGACATGCCAGCCAGGCTTGCCATATTTCACTCACTGTAAATAGATACAGGGCAGGGTTCAAGCGACGAGACGAAACCCGGGTGCCACTTGCCAAATTCCCGTTACCCGTTCCTGAAGCACAAATATGGAATCTGAACGCGTCGATTTACGGGCAGGCTTACTATGTTCGGCCAGGGCAATCCTTGAATCGATTCGATGGAAAATCCAAATCTGCCATCTGGACGTATATTAGACAGGTGCAAAATCCTGTTATCGAGTCATGGACCTGGTTCCCCCGGGTGCGATAAGCTCGAAAGCGGGAAAATAGTTTTCGCCGCAAACCTGGAAATACACCTGTTACACGGGACCTGAATCATGAAAGTTTTAATGTTAATCGCACACGGCAGTCGTAAGCAGGCCGCAAATGACGAGGTGAGTCGACTTGCCGAGCAGATCTCGAAACTTGAAAACAGCGAATATGGCGCAGTAGTTCCGGCTTTTCTCGAGTTTGCCGAGCCCGATATCCACCAGGGTGTCGAGCGTTGCGTCGAGCTGGGAGCGGACACGATAGTCGCAATGCCTTATTTTCTTGCCGCAGGCCGGCACGTTGCGGAAGATATTCCAAAAGAAATTGAGTGTGCCCGGGCGGGTAACCCGAAGGTTAATATCGAGATATCCCAATACCTGGGAGAAAGCCAGGTCATGGCCGAGCTGGTGGTGCAATGCTCGCACACGACAGGACAGACTGGCGAATCGGTTTAACTTTAGGCCAGGATGCCGGGCAGTTTCGTCTGCACAGAGCATGCCACGATTAAGGGTAATCCAGGCGAAAGGATTGTAGCGGCGCCGGTAGACGGTATATCTCACTAAAATTTGTTGTAGTAATCCCTCGAAGCGGGTTCCATCAATCTGGTGAATCCCTATAATACAGTTCTCGTTGCGTCCGCAGGGCGTCGTCGACTTTAATTCCGCAAAGGGAGTAATCCTATGAATGCCCCACTCAGTAATAGCGCCTTTATCGAAAAAGATCAGGAGCATATGATTCATCCGCTGCATCACAACCCTGCGCATGCCGGTGGGCGGGTTTGGGTTAAGGCCGAGGGATCTCACCTGATCGATGCAGACGGCAACCGCTTCATCGACGGTCTGTCCTGTCTGTGGAATGTCAGCTGCGGTCACGGCCGCGAGGAACTGGCGGACGCAGCATCGCAGCAAATGCGGCAGATGGCATTTTGTTCAAGCTACAACGGTAGTTCAAATCCTCCTGCGATCGAACTTGCTGACCGGCTTGCCGCCATGTGTTATCCGCAAATCAATAATTTTTATTTTACCTCTGGTGGCGGAGAGTCCACCGATAGTAATTTCAAGTTGGCACGCTATTACTGGAAGGCAAAGGGTAAACCAGAAAAAACCAAGGTTATCAGTCGCATCTGGGGTTATCACGGGGTGACTTTCGCAGCGATGTGCGCCACCGGGATAGCCGGTTATTGGCCCTCTTTCGAACCCCGGATTCCGGGTTTCAGCCATATCCCGGCGCCTGATCCCTATCATTACCCGGTGCCGGAAGACGGCTCTTCGCCGGGAATCGCCGCAGCCAATGAACTGGAAAAAGAAATCCTCGCGCAGGGACCTGAAACCGTGGCGATGTTTATTGCCGAACCGGTGCAGGGTGCCGGTGGCGTTATCGTGCCACCGGACGACTATTTTCCGCGCATTCGCGAAATTTGCGACAAGTACGAAGTGCTTTTCGTCGCCGATGAAGTCATAACCGCCTTTGGACGAACCGGAAAGATGTTCGCGCTTGATCACTGGGGTGTGCAACCCGACCTGGTGCAGTTCGCCAAATCGATTACCTCCGGCTATTTACCGCTCGGCGGCATCGGTATCAGTGATGAAATTGCCGAAACTATTCGCAGTAGCGACAAGCCGTGGATGCACGCCTACACCTACAGCGGCCATCCGACTACCTGTGCAGTTGGGCTGGCAACACTCGACTTTATTGAAAAACATGACCTGCCAGTGCAGGCGGCCAGCAAGGGTGAATACCTGCTAGCGAAGTTACACGCTGAGCTGGATGGTCATCCGCATGTCGGTAATGTGCGCGGCAAGGGCATGATGTGTGCTGTCGAACTGGTCGAAGACAAGGCGAACAAATCTTGGTATCCGCCCGAGTGGGGCGTCGGCCCGAAGATGACCAGGGCAATGATCGATCACGGCGTGTTTACGCGTATGCGCAGCGAAGTGGTCTGCATCGCGCCACCGCTGACCACCGACGAAGCCACCCTCGATGAGCTGGTGACCGGCGTACGCAATGCCGTTGTCGATGTGTTTGGAGAGTAAATCCGGCGTTTAGACCCGGATTTCCGGAGCCTGGCTGACGATGTTCTTTTTGCTGGCCGGCGTTGCCTTGTTATCAACAATTCTCGGCCTGTTCTGGTTGAAGGACCGGATGGAGAGCAGGGTCCTCGCGCGCGTTGCCTTTTCCGAACCAGTGGCGCGCCTGGCGCTGGTTGCCGCGGCCTTTATTGTGCTTGGCTTCCTGCTCATCCTGTCCGAGTTCATCACCAATGGGTCGGGGTGACAGCTATTCCGCTGACGGCATTTGCTTGATGTACAGGTCGTGCTTGGAGTAGGGAATCTCGATCTTTTCATCGATGAAGCGCTTGTAAACCTTGCTGTTCAAGATGTCGAGTACGCGTCCGCGCAATACCGGTTGCTCGATCCAGCAGAGTAACTCGAAATCGAGACTGGAAGGGCCGAAAGTGCGAAATCGAACTCTGGGTTCCGGATCTTCACAGACATTTTCATCGTTCAGTGCAATGTCCATCAGGATATCGCGCACCTTGTCGATATCGGAGCCGTAGGCAACGCCGACCGCGACCCGGATTCGATATTTCTCATGGGGGCCGCCGGATTCGTTGATAATCATGGTGTTGCCCATGACCGAATTGGGCACGGTAATTTCGATATCGTCGCGGGTTCTCATGCGTGTGCTGCGAATCCCGATATGGGTAATTTCGCCTCGCTCGCCGGTTTCCAGAACTACAAAATCGCCGATCTTGTAAGGCGCATCAGCCATGATAAAGACGCCCGAAAACAGGTTGGCGAGCGTGTCCTTGGCGGCGAAACCCACGGCGATACCAACGATACCCGCTGATGCCAACCACGCGGTCATGTCGACGTTCCAGGCGGAGAATATAACGTAAACCGCGAGCACGATTATGATGATAAAGGCGATGTTTTCAAACAGGGGCAAGGTTTGGGGATGTAAAATTGCCACGCGCTGATCGTTAGCAGCGACGACGCGCAATATGGAGCGCACCACGCGTATCAGAAATACGGTCCAGATGACCAGGGCGATGGTTCGCAGGCTGGAAAAAATAATAAAGTCGTAGGGTTCGCTCAACGCTAACACATTAACCGCCAGCGCCAGGCCAATCAGTATTGCGCTGTAATAGATCGGGCTGTGTAAGTAATCGATTATCTGGTCATCAAACTTTAACCGGGTACGCGCGGTGAGATTTCTTAGCGCGGCACTGATAAAGCGATCGAAAACCCAGGCAAGGGCGAGAAACACAATGACAATGGCCATGGCCTTGAGCCAGGGATGATCTCCGAGCATATCAAGGTAGGGTGCGATCCAGTTTTGTAGTTTACTCAACATTCGATGATATTAACCGCTAAGCCACCCCGAGCGGTCTCCTTGTACTTGGTTTTCATATCGGCGCCGGTTTCACGCATGGTTTTGATGACCTTGTCGAGCGATACGAAATGCTGGCCGTCGCCACGCATCGAGATTCGTGCGGCATTGATCGCCTTGACTGATGCCATTGCATTACGTTCGATGCAGGGCACCTGTACCAGTCCACCCACCGGATCGCAGGTCAATCCCAGATTATGCTCCATGCCGATCTCGGCCGCGTTTTCAACCTGTTCCGGGGTACCGCCGAGGACCTCGGTCAATGCTCCCGCCGCCATCGAGCAGGCACTGCCGACTTCACCCTGGCAGCCGACCTCGGCCCCCGAAATCGACGCATTTTCCTTGTACAAAATGCCGATCGCTCCCGCGGTCAGCAAGAAACGTACGATACCATCGTCTTCGGCCGCCGGGTAA
>JARFPR010000023.1 GCA_029288195.1 Gammaproteobacteria bacterium
TATGGACCGCAGGCGTTCATCGCACATCGTATCTGAAATATACGAGGCAACAATAGACGCATCCCATTGGGATTACGTCGTAACAATGATCGCGAAACTAACGCGATCAAAGGCCGCATGCCTGTACTACATTAATAAAGAAATGGAAATCGCCAGTAGCATCGCACAATACGGCCTGCCCGAAGATCAACGTATCAGCTTTGGCAATCAATGCGATTCCCTGGACAGCATGTTCTGTAACAGTGACAGCAGCGTGCCTGCAGAGCCGAGCTGTACCCAGTTCTTTCCAGGTAGCAATGGCGTTATGCCGGACGATTCAGAACTTTACCAAAGCTGGATGAAACCCAACGGAATCTACCACGTCGGCGGTGCTCAACTAGTCGACACCGAAACCCACAAGGCCGGCATCGTCATTTTACGTAACAAGGCCGCAGGGCAATGGAGCGAAGGTGACATTCGGGTTATCAATGAAGTTTTACCACACATGAGCCGCGCACTGAAAATACACTCTGAATTCACCTATTTACGCTTGCGACAGGATGCGTTGCTAATGGGTCTGGACCGCCTGGTGATAGGGCTTATGCTTTATGATCGTAACAGTAAACCGGTCTATATCAATCCGACAGCGGAAGCCATTATTGATTCGCACCCGGCGCTGGAATTACAGGAAGGGAACTTATTTCTGACCAATCCCGAGGATGAACGAAATTTGCGCAAGACGATTGCGGAAACCGCAGCAATTGATCCCGATGATTCGTGGCGGCAAAGTGTCGCGATCGGTATTACTCACCCGGATGTCGAGGCCCCGTTGCCGATTCTGGTCACTCCCATGCACGAACATCTAGTTACCTCCGACCTGGACTACGAGGGCGCAAAGGTTGCGGTGTTTTTATCAGATCCGAATCTGCAACAACCGATATCGGTCGATAGCCTCGTCAGTGTTTACAGTTTGACCCCTTCGGAGGCACAGGTCGCAATCAGTCTCGCCAATGGGCATAGCATCGATCAAATCGCCCAGCAGTCACATCACAGTTCACATACGATCCGGTCCCAGTTGAAGTCGGTTTTTCGCAAAACCGGCGTATCGCGCCAAAGCGAACTGATCAAGCTGTTGCTAACCGGTCCCTTTGCACAGAGGAGGCGTTCCGCTGCAACCTGAATAACCCACTGGCCAGGAAGATCGAGTCGACGAGGATCTAAAGCGGTTTACCTATGAATCTGGCGAGGCCAGCGAGTGTTCAGGCAGGAAACTGTTACTGAATTATGCTAATAAAAAACAGGATAATAATGGTCCAGATTAATATACCGCTACCGAAAGCAATCAGCAGGCCAAGTCGTTGAAAGTGCTCCTGTTCTTGCTGTTGTTTGGTCAAAATATTTGATCCATTAACTGGCTGTTACCTAGTTAATAGTACAAATCTTTAGAATTTCATCGGTTAAAAGGTATACGTGCATGGATTGCAATCCTCCCCAAATCGCGAACCAGACGCATTGAATTCTACTATTAATGCATCAGTTTTTACAAGTAAAACCTATATATGGTAGTATTTTGCAATTCATACTACTACATATAGTAAAAATGCCGTATTCTCGATTTTCGGCATGTTACTGAATACAGCCGAATTTGTTAGCTTTCATTACTCTAGTTAATGTGCCTGTTTTGGCCACCAACATTTGATCATCAAATTTTATTGATACGACAGATAATAAACAGTCCTGTACTCGACACATCCTGTAAATACAAAAGTGAATATCCGAATAAAGAGGATTAACCTATTTGAGGGATGCTGACTTGCTTCTTCCTATGTTACAAAAACTGGCAATATAGCCATGCGCCTCCTAATTACCCATGAGGCGGCCACATGACACTTTAAATATTCACAATGTGAATGTAACTTTTTTTTCTTCATCGGTACATGGTGGTATTATTAATTTATAGGAGTAAAAAAACCCAGGCCGGGCACGATGGTAGATAAACCTCAAAAGATCGGAAAATACGAAGTTAAATCGTTACTGGGGGAAGGCGGGATCGGCGCTGTTTATGCGGGATACGATCCTGACATCCAACGCCGCGTAGCGATAAAAATTCTGCATCCCCACCTGACTACCGGTAAGGTGGGTGAAGAGTTGTTAGCTCGATTCAAACGCGAGGCGATCTCGGCTGCAAAATGCATCCACCCCAACATTGTCAGCATACTTGAGTATGGTGAGCACCAAAATAAGCCTTATATCATTATGGAGTACGTGGATGGGGTTTCGGTGCATAAGCTTATTAAGCACCGGCTTAAACATGGGCGCGGCATCAGTCTGAGACGCAGCGTCCAGATCATATCGCAGTTGCTCAAAGCGCTGCATACGGCACATGGATTAAATATTGTTCATCGCGACGTCAAGGCTTCCAATGTCTTGATTTTAGGTGGCAGTGGCCATATCAAGTTGACCGATTTTGGCATGGCCAGGCTCATGGAAAATTCGGACTTGACGATGATCGGGAGTTTCATGGGAACACCCAGATATATGGCGCCTGAGCTAAGGTTTGGATTAGAGGCTGATGTCCGTGCTGACGTATTCTCAGCTGCAAGATTATTCCTGGAATTACTCAAAATGACGCCAGATAACTCTCCGTTCCATCGTTCCAGACTAACCGAAATTATCGACATGCCTCCCGGAAACCGGATCGATTACTCGGCCACCTACCCTACCGCACTGATTCCTGCTGTGACTAAGGGATTAGAGATTGATCGAGAGAAAAGGCATCAATCCGTACTGGAATTCA
>JARFPR010000101.1 GCA_029288195.1 Gammaproteobacteria bacterium
CCTGAATGACCCGAGATCTTCGATCGTTGATGCGCTGTCGACCATGGTGGTCGACCAGACCCAGGTTAAAATATATGCCTGGTACGATAACGAGTGGGGCTATGCAAATCGTCTTATCGACGTCGTACATAAGATAGCCGGTCTGCTTTAGCCCAGCCGGTTGTGATTCTAATTTACCCCTGTTACTGATGAATAGCAGTCTTTACCACTACGGGATCGTGACACTGGGTTACTGGGCTTTCACGATAACCGACGGCGCGATTCGCATGCTGGTAGTCCTGTATTTTCACCTGCTGGGTTATTCGCCGTTTGAAGTTGCGATGCTGTTCATTTTTTACGAGTTCTTCGGCATCGTTACCAACCTGGTCGGGGGCTGGCTCGGCGCCCGGATCGGTCTCAACCTGACGATGCAAATCGGAATGGCGTTGCAGGTTTTAGCTCTGGCGATGTTAATGGTGCCCGATGCCTGGCTCTCAGTCGCTTATGTCATGCTGGCGCAGGCCCTGTCGGGTATTGCCAAGGACCTCAATAAAATGTCTGCCAAGGCCTCGGTCAAAACCCTGGTGGCTGGAACTCATGAATCGAGCCTGTTCAAGTGGGTTGCGATTCTGACCGGATCAAAAAATGCGCTCAAAGGTGCCGGCTTTTTTATCGGTGCAGCACTACTCGAGTGGCTCGGCTTCAGAGGCGCGCTGGGTACACTGGCTGGCAGCCTTGCGGTAGTAATGGTGGCATCGATAATTTTATTGCCCGCTGGTGTCGGCAAAATGAAGAGCAAGCCGAAATTTAGCCAGGTATTTTCCAACCGTCCCGCGATCAACCAGTTGTCGGCGGCGCGTTTTTTCCTGTTCGCGTCTCGCGATGTCTGGTTCGTGGTTGGATTACCTGTTTTCCTGTACGAAGTACTGGGCTGGGGATTTACCGGTGTCGGGAGTTTTCTCGCGTTGTGGATTATCGGTTACGGTGCGATACAGGCCAGTGCACCTGGGTTACTGAAATCGATCGCCTCCGGACATACACCGGGTGGGGGTACCGCACGCAGTCTCGTGATGTTGCTCGCCATTTGCCCCGGCGCGATGGCGTTTTCCCTGCAACAGGCCTGGGATCCGGCGCTGGTGATAATCATAGGCCTGGTTTTGTTTGGAATTGTTTTTGCATTTAACTCGTCGGTGCATTCTTACCTGATCCTGGCCTATGCCGATCACGACCAGGTATCGATGAACGTCGGTTTTTACTACATGGCGAACGCGGGTGGGCGCCTGTTCGGCACGGTATTGTCGGGTCTGAGTTACCAGCAGTTCGGGCTCGAGGGGTGTCTCTGGTGTTCGGCGGTGCTGGTCGTGATAGCGGCACTAATCTCGATTGCGCTACCCGCAGTGCAGCCGGGCAAGGCGAGTTGAGCGAGTTTTTCCGCGGCCGGTGTTCGAGGGTAACGGCAGCCGGATTTTCAGGCGACCTTAATCTTCTTCGACTGCGTCTAAATCGAGGTGGCGAACGTTCTTACCCAAGACCAGGTAGATAACATATTCGCAAATATTCTTGGCGTGGTCGCCAATGCGTTCCAATGCCCGGATATTCCACGATACGCGCAACGCTTGCTTGATCGTACGTGGATCCTCCATCATGTGCGTTATCAGTTGGCGCGTCAGTCCATCGAACTCCTTATTTACTTTTTTATCCATCGCGTGGGTTTGCTTCGCGTCCTCGACGCTCATGCGCGCAAATGCATCCAGCGAGTCGTGCAGCATCTTACTGACCAGTTCACCCAGGCGTTCGAGCTGAACAAAGGTATCTGAAGAAAAACCTGCATCCGTCAGTTCGAGCTGATGACGACCGAGTTTTTCGGCCTGGTCCCCAATGCGCTCGAGATCGGTAATGGTTTTAATGATAGCAACCAACAGTCTCAAATCACTGGCGGCCGGTTGACGTCTTGCCAGGATCTGCACGCACTGCTCGTCGATATCCACCTCCATGCGGTTGACCTTGTGATCTTTCTTGACCACCTTGGCGGCTAACGCGGAATCGGATTCGATCAGCGCCTTGATACCGTTATTCACCTGGGTTTCCACCAGGCCGCCCATGGATAACACCTGGTTGCGGATCTCTTCCAGTTCCTGGTCGAAGCGCTTGGAGATATGCCCGGTTACGTGCGGTTCGTTGCTGTTCATTGTCTTATCCGAATTTTCCGGTGATGTAGTTTTCGGTCAGTTCATGTCTTGGATTGGTAAAGATCATGTTGGTTTCACCGACCTCGATTAGTTTCCCGAGATGAAAGTAAGCGGTGCGCTGGGATACTCGCGCGGCCTGCTGCATCGAGTGGGTCACGATTGCAATGGTGTAGTTTTCACGCAATTCGTCGATCAGCTCCTCGATGATGGCGGTTGCAATCGGGTCGAGCGCCGATGCGGGTTCATCCATCAGGATTACCTCGGGGCTAACCGAGATGGCGCGCGCGATACAAAGACGCTGCTGCTGGCCGCCCGAGAGACCGGTTCCTGGTGCTTCCAGGCGGTCCTTTACTTCTTCGAATAACCCGGCGCGCTTAAGGCTGGTCTCTACGATTTCATCGAGCTCGGCCTTGTTTTTGCACAGGCCATGAATTCGCGGAGCGTAAGCGATATTGTCATAAATCGATTTTGGGAATGGATTCGGCTTTTGAAACACCATGCCG
>JARFPR010000172.1 GCA_029288195.1 Gammaproteobacteria bacterium
AGCGAGATAACACCATGGCTTCAGCACACGACAAAGTTGAAAAGAACATCGGCCTGATGATTATCCTGATCATCGGCGTGATATCGATCGGCGGACTGGTTCAGATTATTCCGCTGTTTTTCCAGGATTCCCTGACCGAACCGGTGGCGGGTTTGAAACCCTACTCCGCGCTGCGATTAGAAGGACGCGATATTTACGTTCGCGAGTCCTGCTACGTCTGCCACTCGCAGATGATTCGTCCGTTTCGTGCCGAGACCGAACGCTACGGACACTATTCGGTTGCCGGGGAATTCGTCTACGACCGACCATTCCAGTGGGGGTCCAAGCGCACCGGCCCGGACCTGCATCGCGTCGGCGGTCTCTACAGCGATGAATGGCATCGTGTACACATGATTAATCCACGCGACGTGGTACCCGAATCCATCATGCCGGGATACCCGTGGCTGGCGGACAACGAACTGGATGGCGGCGACATCCAGGCCAAGATGGAAACCCTGCGCACCCTCGGCGTCCCCTATACCGATGCTGAAATCGAAGCCGCCCCGCAGGCGCTCGAAGGCAAGACCGAGCTCGACGCGTTGATCGCTTACCTGCAGGGCCTCGGCACCGAACTCAAAAGGAGATAGTCATGACGTTTACCCTGATTCAATCGCTCTGGTCCATTGTCGTGCTGATTACCTTCCTCGGTATCGTTGTATGGGCCTTTAGCAGCAAACGCAAATCCGCATTTGACGAAGCAGCACGCCTGCCGTTTGAGGATGATCAGCTAACCGATAACAACAAACCTTCCGCGGAGTAGATTCATGGCCGATTTTAATAGCGAGTTCTGGCACTGGTATATCGCCATTCTTACTGTCATCAGCATTCTCGCCTGCGTGTGGCTGATCCGCTGGATGACTTCCGGCTTTCAACATAGCGACGAAGTCGAGAGTACCGGCCATATCTGGGACGAAGACCTGACCGAGCTCAACAATCCGCTGCCACGCTGGTGGCTGGGCCTGTTTTATATCACGCTTGCCTTTGGCGGCTTTTATCTTTTGCTTTACCCGGGTCTTGGCACCTTCGGCGGGCTGCTGGGCTGGACATCGAAAGGGGCTTACGAGCAGGAGATCGAAAAGGTTGAAGCAGAGGTTGGCCCCTTGTTTGCGGGCTACCAGCAAACTCCTATCCTCGACCTGATCAAGGATGAAAATGCACTAAAGATCGGTGAGCGCCTGTATCTCAACTACTGTTCGACTTGCCACGGTTCCGACGCGCGCGGCGCCAGGGGCTTCCCCAACCTGCGTGACAATGAGTGGCAGTGGGGCGGCGACCCGGAAAGTATCAGGACCACGCTGCACAACGGCAGGATCGCTGCGATGCCGGCCTGGGAAGCCGCGCTGGGCGGTGAGAGCGGAGTCAACGAGGTCACGCAATACATCCTGCGCCTTTCCGGCCGCGCGACCATTGACGAACTGGCGGATAAGGGCAAGGCTAAATACGACGTTTTCTGCGTCGCCTGCCATGGGCTGGAAGGCAAGGGAAATCCCGCGCTGGGTGCACCGAACCTGACCGATGACGTCTGGCTCTACGGCGGCTCGATTACGCGCATCTCGGAATCCCTGATCAAGGGACGCAACGGGCAGATGCCGGCACAGCTGGATCGTCTCGGCGAAGCCAAGATCCACCTGCTTACGGCCTATGTTTACAGCTTGTCGCAGGAAAAGTAATGCAGGCACCGATACCGGATAACATGCCGCGTAGCCATCTTGTAATCTCGGTTCTATGGCCGTCTTTCGGTACCGCGATTATCGCGACCGGGTTGTTTTTCTCTGCATTTCACCCCCGGGACCTGGTCCCGTTTGACCTCGATATCGACGTCAGTCCGATCGCGGCCTACAGTATCGGCTTCTTTCTTTTCTGGCTGCTTGGCATTGTGTCCAGCTACGGTACGCTTTACTTCACCATCTCGAACGCTCGTTTCGTCGGCAATCAGGAAAACTAGCCGAATACCAAAGGACTGGATACACATGCAAGCACAGAAAACGGGTGACGGCGAACAAGAGCTTTATGCCGCGCATCAAAAAATATACCCGCGCGAAGTCACTGGCTATTTTACCCGATTGCGGATGCTCTCGGTCGTCGTCCTGCTTGGCATCTACTATTTAACACCGCTGCTGCGCTGGGACGGACGCCAGGCGTTGCTGTTCGACCTGCCGGCGCGCAAGTTTTATATCTTCGGGCTAACGCTGTGGCCGCAGGATTTCATTTACCTGGCCGCATTATTGATTCTCGCCGGCCTGTCGCTATTCTTTTTTACTGCGTTGGTCGGCCGTGTCTGGTGCGGCTACGCCTGCCCGCAAACCGTCTGGACCGAGGCTTACCTGTGGATGGAGCGAAAAATAGAGGGCAAGCGCTCGAAGCGCATGAAGCTCGACAAGGCGCCGAACTCCGCTGCAAAGATTCGCACCAAGGCACTCAAGCATACGGTCTGGATCATCTTTTCGCTATGGACCGGATTTACCTTCGTCGGCTACTTCACCCCGATCGATCAACTCGCTGCCAAACTGTTCAGTGCAAGCCTTGGACCCTGGGAAACCTTCTGGATACTGTTTTACAGCTTTGCTACCTATGGTAATGCGGGTTTCATGCGCGAACAGGTGTGCAAGTACATGTGCCCTTATGCGCGCTTCCAGAGTGCGATGTTCGATTCGGACACGCTGATAGTTGCCTACCATCCCGAGCGTGGCGAGCCCCGTGGTTCGCGTCGTCGGGGCACCGATCTGCAAAAGGCGGGGCTTGGAGACTGTATCGATTGCAATGTTTGCGTCCAGGTATGTCCTACCGGTATCGACATCCGCGACGGGCTGCAGTACGAATGCATCGCCTGTTCCGCCTGTATCGATGCCTGCGATGAAATTATGGACAAGGTATCTTACCCGCGCGGCTTGATTCGCTATACCACGGAAAATTCGGCGCAGGGCAAAAAACAGCATATCCTGCGCCCTCGCGTCATTGTCTACGCAGCCATCCTGCTGATCCTGTGCGGTACATTGCTAACCAACCTTTTATTGCGCGTCCCGCTCGAACTCGACGTGATACGAGACCGCAACACGCTCTACCGCGAGACCCGGGAGGGCTTGATTGAAAACGTCTATACCCTCAAGATTCTCAACATGGACTCGAAGCCGCATCAGTATACCCTGACAGCCGACGGCATCGACGGCATGAAACTGGTCACCGACGAGCCCGAAATAGTGGTGCCAGCAGGCGCCGTGCAGGAACTAATCGTCAGACTGCAGGCGGATGAATTCAATATGGAAAGCCGCAGTGTAGCGGTTAATTTTTACCTGCAGGCAAACGAAGCCAACCATTTGAAAACGGTTGAAGAGGCGCGCTTTGTCGGCCCGGGGAAAACATGATGGATTCCAGCGAGACAGCACCGAGAAACTGGAAACGTGAGCCCATGGTATGGCTGCTGATCGGGATTCCACTGTCGGCAGTAATCATGGGCGTGGTCATGATAACACTGGCGATCCAATCTTTTTCCGGGCTCGTGGTTGACGACTACTATAAAAAGGGCAAGCAAATCAACCGTGTGCTGGCGCGCGATCAACTGGCCTATGAACTCGGTCTCGCCGCTGGACTTCGCCTCGAACCCGGCGGAAAGATCGAGATCCGCTTCGATCCGATCGCGCAATTTATCCCGGGCGAGAAGATTGAGCTGCGATTAGTTCATGCGACCAAACCAGGACTCGATCAGAAACTGGACCTTCGCAAGACCGATACCCATCTGCTTCGTGGCGAACTCAAGCTTCCCGGTGAAGGCCGCTGGAATCTATTCCTGCAAACCGAAGACTGGCGCCTGACCGGATCGCTGCAATATCCCGAACAGGTGTCGGTAGAACTCTTGCCGAATTACGTTACGGATTAGTCGATGCCGGTCGATCTCACATTTGGCGCCGCAATCATCGTAGGCCTGCTGGGCTCGAGCCACTGTCTCGGAATGTGTGGCGGTATCGTCGCGGCCCTGAATATGGGGGTTACCGATAAAGTCTCGGCGAAACCTCGTTCCCTGTTCATCTATCAACTGAGTTACAACGGTGGACGCATCACCAGTTATGTAATGGTCGGACTACTGGCCGGTTCGATAGGCGCCGGTCTGGCACAACTCGGTGTCAGCCCCGTCGCGGGCAAATTGTTTGCAGCGGCATTCATGATCGCACTGGGCCTTTACCTCGCCAACTGGTGGCGCGGACTGGTGCTACTGGAAAAACTGGGCATGAAACTATGGCGCCACATCCAGCCATTCGGTAAGCGCCTGTTTCCGATTCAGAATCCGCTACAGGCTTACTTGCTCGGAACGCTCTGGGGATGGCTGCCCTGTGGCCTGGTATACGCGGTCGTCGCGTGGTCACTGACGACCGGCAATGCCTACCAGGGCGCTATTCTGATGCTGGGTTTCGGACTTGGCACCCTGCCCGCGATGCTGCTCGCCGGCAACGTAATCAATTACTTCAGGGGTTGGGCGAAATCGCCGTGGGTAAGATCCTCGGCAGGTTTAATGATTATTGCGTTCGGGCTTTACAGCGGGTTGAGCGTATTAAAGCCAGGCCACCATCATCATACGGGTTTGAGCTCGACTGTCCTGGTATGCGACTGTGACCCACTGGCACGGGTGCCGGCAATTTTACGCAACTTGTCGTGATCGAGGATTTCGACCTCGCGTCGATTCACCTGCAAAATACCCGAGTCCTGGAAACGGGTCAGGGTGCGGCTCACAGTTTCCACCGCAAGTCCGAGATAACAGCCGATATCCTGGCGCGACATGGTTAACAGGAATGCCGATGCTGAGTAACCGCGAGACCAGTAACGGCAGGCCAGGTCATCCAGGAAACTGGCAATGCGGCCATCGGCGTCCTTGCGAGCTAGCATTAATACCAGGTTATGGTCACGCTGCATTTGTTCAGCGGTGATCTTCAACAGGTTTGAACCCTGCGCCTTATCGCTCAAATAGGCATGTGGAAAGCGGCACAGGGAGGTTGTTTCAAGCGTAATCGCCGAAGACATGCGAAACTGTTCTTCCGAAGTATCGAGTCCAAAAACATCACCGGGCAGGTAAAACCCAAGCACCTGTTCTTCGCCATCCTCGGTCACCAGGGAGCTTTTAATTGAACCGCTGCGCACCACGAAAAAAGCGTCTGCTTCTTCACCTTCGCGAAACACATGCTCTCCCTTGCGACTGATGCGCTTGGTGTTGCAGAGTTGCTGACGGATTTCCTCGCTATCGAGTAACTGTAAACCCAGACAACCGCCACGCGGTTCACAGATATGACACTCCTGTACCATGTGATTATTTTGTGCCTGCATTAACATGATGATCTCCCCTGATTATGTTGAATTCTTAACAACGAAGTCTGCGATAAACCATTATTTTCCACCATCGGGGTTTTCCTGATGGGCATATCGGGGCGTTCCAGATACCATAAGCCTGAATTGTTAAGCAGA
>JARFPR010000299.1 GCA_029288195.1 Gammaproteobacteria bacterium
CTGGTCGGAGACCCTGAGCAATGTCGCAACCTGGGTCAAGCTGTTGCTCGTCATCGCATTTGCCGGTTTGATAATTTATCTGATTAGACGCTTTCGCGGACCCTTATCCAGGCTGGGGCAAAAAAAGCACAAGGATGTCGCGCCCGAGGTCCTGTTTGGCCTCGATGTGACTCCGCAAAGCCTGCCGCCCGATGTGCCGGCCCAGGTGATGCGATTGTGGGCCGAGGGTAGTTACCGGGAAGCACTGAGCCTGCTGTACCGAGCTTCGCTGTCACGCCTGATCGATAAACACGAACTTGAATTTCGCGCCAGCCATACCGAGGCCGAGTGTGCGGCATTGGTCAGGGCCCGCGGAATCGACTCGCTCAGCGAATACTTCGGGCAACTCACCAATGTCTGGCGTCGGCTCGCCTACGGGCACCAGCTGCCGCCAGGTGAGACCATTCAGGGGTTGTGCAATGCCTGGATTGTGGAGTTATCCGATGAACCGCGCTAGTCCTTATCTCAAGCTCGTTTTGGGACTGGTTTTACTAGGACTGGTCGGCTGGGGGCTTTATTCGAGCATCGAGTTTTACGAGGAAACGGAGGAGTCCGGCTGGAGTCTCGACGCATTACGCAATCCCTACCTGGCGGCGCAGAAATTCATGACTGAAAGCGGCATCGAGGTAACCGATGTCGATAGCCTCGCCAGGCTCGATGAACTCACCAATCTCGGCACGCTCTTTTTCAGCGATGCCAACCAGGTGCAAACCCCGCGTCAGCTTGAGCAGGTAATGAATTGGCTTGATGTGGGTGGCAATGTTATCTACACCGCAGATGCAGTTTCCCATGACGATGATTTGTTGTTACAGGAATTTTCGGTAGACGTCGATTGGCGGGAATTTGAAGTCGAAGAAGAGACCGAGGAAAAAACGCTGAGCGAAACCCTGCGCGAATACAATCGTCAGCTCGAATCGGGCAAATCGAGAGAAGAGATTGCAAGCTCATTTAGTGACGAAGAGGAGTTTATCACGCTGGTGCAGTTTGCCGATGATATCGGTGATGTCGAAGTCGCGTTCAATGATTCGAAAGTCCTGTTGCATCCTCATATTTCAGATTCCGGGAGTGATAGCGGGTATGAACCCTTTAGCTGGTCCTACTCGGAACATGGAATTCACATGATGCAGTTCGAAGTCGGTAGCGGATTGCTGACGATCATTTCCGATCCGGGCATCTGGACTTCGTATCATATTGATCAGTACGATCACGCTTACCTGTTATGGCTATTGAGTTCGGGCGAGGGTAATTTTGCAATTCTGCGCTCGGTATTGCGCGATTCGATCTGGGTATTGATGCAACGCAATGCGACCGAACTCCTGATCGCGGCGGCATTATTGATATTAATCTGGATCTGGCGCACGGGTTATCGCTTCGGCCGACTGTTGCCGGATGATCTCTCGCAGTCGCGGGCCCTGGGTGAACATTTCTCATCGATTTCACATTACCTGTGGCATCGTCGAAAGGGAGAGCACCTGGTAGAGCCTTTGCGTGCCAGAGTATTAAGCCGCGCCAGCCTGGCACTGGGCGAGTTTTCCCGTGTTGACCAGGCACGGCAATTCGAATTGATAGCACAGCGTTGCGATCTGAATCCGGAGGCAATTGCGCGCGCCTTCGGCAACAACGATTTTAGCGAAGCATCTTTTGTACAAACAGTAAGACTTTTAAAACGTATCGAGCAATCACTATGAATGATTCAACCAGCACA
>JARFPR010000224.1 GCA_029288195.1 Gammaproteobacteria bacterium
GATTACCCCCAGGTAGAGATGCCCTCCCCCGCCATCGTAACGCTCATCGATGGTCAGGCAATGTTCAAACAGTGCGGTAACCTTTGCCAGGTCGGCCACAGCATTCCAGTCCGCGGAATTGGTTTGAATCCAGTTCGCCCAGGCAACGGCAAATCCGTAAAGGACTTTGAGTTCGCCTTTCCCTGCCCCGACCAGACTGCCCTGAAACTCATCCAGCTTGCTTGCGCTAGCTTCGCATATTTCACGGGCCTCGAGACACAATGCCCGACGCGCATACGACAGCGACTTGTCGGCGAGGCGTTGCGCGCGCGCTTCATCGTCGACAAAAGCAGTGCTGTAGGACCCGTAGAGTTTGGAACCAGCCAGCAAAAGGTCTGAGCTTTCCGGATCTCCCTCGACCAGGCCATCGATCATCAACAGGTAAGCTGGCGCGCCATCGCGCACGGTCGCGGGATCGTCCTGGTTCTGGATCGCGAGCGTAATGTTGTCTGCCATCTTCGAGGTTGCAGAACTGACCAGACTGGCGCAACCCGTCAGATAAAAGGCAACCAGTAAAAAACACAACAGCCTTAACATCAAGCCAGCTCCACGTGTGCCTTGACTCGTTTCTTTTCCATATCTGAATAGCCGTAGGCTTCGACTTTGGCGAGCATATCCCAAAATCCCGCAACCCATTGCTGATCATTCTTGCGCCCTGAAAGCTCAACCACGGCGTTTGCATCGAGCCAGTGATGTTGTTCCTCGGCGGGTGTCGCGATGGCAGAAAGTTGCGTCGCAGCTAAACCGCTCTCTTCCTCGACAACAGAAAAAGCACGCATATTGTCGCTGTCTTCCAGCGAGAGCTTGCCGTTAGCGGCGATCAGGAGATACACAGAACTTTATCCAGAATTCAGTCACGACAATGTTAGCTTAATTCAGTTTCCGGGTACGAAATAATTATCCCAGCGCTGGTCCAGAATCCGTATACCTTCCTTGACCGACACGGCAACAAGCCTGTCCCCGGATTTCTCCACCAGGCCCAGGCCAAGCAACTTGTGCAGCGCATCGTCGATTTCAAAGTCAAGCCCGCAGTTCCACCGGGAATCAAACCAGCGCTCTATTTCGCGATCAAGTTCCGACCGGGTCAAAGGTTCGGCACTGACCAATAGAAAGTAATACGCCAATATTGCCTCCTTGGACTCCTCCTCCTCGGCATCGTTCGCTAAACGGTGAAATACGCCCGCGTTGTTATCCAGGTTTTTAAAATACAAATTTTGCGTTAACGCCTGCATGAAACGAATTTTCCGGTTCTTGAAATTATTGAACTGCTTCCAAAGATAGCCTCCCAGTGCGGCGGCACCGGCCAACAGGGCCACTACTGCAGCCTGGTTTAATTCGACTGGTTGACTGCTGACACCCATCCAGTAGCCGAACAGCGAACCCAGCAACACCAGTGACGCACCGAGCTTGGTGGTCAGCACGATGCCGCCACTGACGACCGCCGGGATACCGATCAGCAGCTTGTCCATCAATCGCATGCGCACACGGGTATTCGGAAATAGCATTTCAAGGTCCGCCCGGGGTACGTTGCGGAACAACTTGAGCAGGGTTGCACCGGCACGACAAAGATCTGAATCATGTTTCGAATGCTCAAAATCATCCCTGATTCGCAGGTAAACCACTACTCGATCGTAGTTGACGAACTCGATTGTCCTGCTACGCAATCCAAACCACGAAGATATCTTCTCGGTCCTGATCGATTGGCCGCGCGCGAATAGTGACACTTCGGAAAAATCATCAAAATCAACATGCAACCGAATCTTGAACAACGACGACTCGGAAAGCGCCCGGTTTAAATCCGCTTCAGTTACGCGTTCGTAATTGGCCTTTTCAAGCAGTCCATCCAGCAACGAGACAAAGGACGGGGTATTTTCGGATGCCTCGAATCCCGGTCGCCGGGTATCGGCATCCGGGTCAATATCCGCATAGGCATGCTTCAACGCCTCGATGACCTGGTGAAATTCGAAATGGAATACCTGGTCCAGCATGTAACTGAGCTGGCGAAAATCATCGGTGCCTGTTTCCAGCTTGCGATCATGCAGGCACATATCGACGATATCCTGGCGTCGGTAGGGTATGAATCTGAATTTTTCGGTTCCTTGCATTATTAGCCAATAATGCCAGTAACCGGAAACATAGGGAACGCTTTTACGTTACGATGGTTAGTTTGTCGTTAACGTCGATTGTTGGTATCGTCGATTGACAGTCGCCTTGCGATCGAAACACAGTGGTCGGTGAAGGCCAGTTAAAAATAGTGGACTGACACCTGTTTGGAAACGGAGCCTGAATATTCTCATCATGAGCAAAACTGTCGAGGAGAAAAAACAGCAAATCACGGCAACCGATCCAGATATGGTCAGCCTGGCGCAAATTACGGACTGTCATATTTTTGCGGAGGCCGAGAACTGCCTGCAGGGCGTTAATACCCGGCACAGTTTCGAGGCGGTCAGCAAGGCCGTCATCGACAATAGTGGACATCTGGATTTATTGCTTGCCACCGGCGACCTCTCACAGGACGCCAGCGCCGAATCCTATGCCTACCTGGCACAAAAAATTGACGCCATGGGTGTTGCGACTTTCTGGTTGCCGGGTAATCACGATGATATCGAGGCCTTACAGCAACGATTCATCGGCCAAAAGATTCACTCGGCGAAACACGTACTGATCGCTGACTGGCAAATTGTATTGCTCGATTCCACGATCAGGGGTGAAGTGCACGGACGTGTCTCCGAGATCCAGCTTGAATTCCTGCACGACTGCCTGCAAGCCCACCCAGAAAAGCATGCATTGGTCTGTCTTCACCACCAGGCACTGGATACAGGCAGTTTATGGATTGACCAGAAGGGGCTGCACGGCAGCGACCAGCTGAGAGAGAATATTGCTCGACATGACAATATCAGGGGCGTCTTATGGGGTCACGTGCACCAGGAAATACAGCAGTCAATCGGCGGCGTCGAATGGATGTCGACACCCTCGACCTGTGTTCAGTTCAAGCCGCAAAGCAAGGAATTTGCGATCGGTACCGAGGCTCCGGGCTACCGTCACCTTAATCTCCACGCCGATGGCAGGATCACAACCCGGGTGCATCGCGTAGATAGTTTTTAAATGCCTAGCTATCGTCAAAAAGCGATTCCAGAATCGGGCAGGTACTGGCACTTTTTGCCGAACCGTCACAGAACGAGGAAATCTGCTTCAGGCGTTTCTTTATTTTTTGTAAATCCTTGATTTTCTCGCTTATTTCATCGATATGCTCCTCGGTCAGAGACTTCACATCGGCGCGTGTCTTGTTGCCCCCGGCTTCGGTTAAATCGAGCAGTCCACGGGTTTGCTCGCTCGAGAAGCCCAGGGACCGGGCACGTTGAATGAAATTCAAACGGCGTAGGTGTTCATCACCGTAAGTGCGGTAACCTGAAGCAGTCCGCGCCGGTGCCGGTATTAAGCCAATGGTTTCGTAGTATCGAATGGTTTCAATATTGCACCCTGTCCGGGTGGCGAGTTTTCCGCGTGTCAGCATAGATCAAACCTCCAGGCCAAATTTGAAATTTAAACTAAACTCTGTATTTAGTACAGAGCCAAACTATTACAGGAATTGCAATTCGCCTGGTATTGACCCTGTAGTATCTACAGGAACTAAACTGCCAGCAGATTCATTCAGGACCTGACCATGCAGCTTTTCAAATACGGAATTGTTTCACTGTTATGTCTCGCCAGTTTTAACGTCGCGGCCACCGAACGCTGGTTCAACCAGGACATTGTCGACTACGGCGACTCGTTGTTTCAGCAAAATTGCGCCGTCTGTCATGGCGTCAATGCCGAGGGCACCAAAGAGTGGAAGAAAACGGACGAGAATGGAAACTACCCACCCCCACCCCTGGATGGCAGCGCCCATGCCTGGCACCATTCGATTCCGCAGCTCGTCCGATCGATCAAGGAGGGCGGTATCAAACTGGGGGGCGTTATGCCTGCATTCGGCGACAAGCTCTCGAACGAGGAGGTCCTGGCAATGATTGCTTTCTTTCAGTCGAAGTGGTCGGACGAAGTATACAAGGTCTGGCATGACCAACACATGCAGTAATTTTCAGCTTTGTTATGATGTAATTTCCGCAGGCACTAAGAGACAGCACTATGGGGCTGGGTAACTTTTTCAAATCAGTTTTCAGTGGCGCAGCCGGTGCGGGGCAAGCACAACCTTCAGAGCCGATTGACTACAAGGGATTTTCGATCGAAGCCGCACCCATCAACGAAGACGGCAAGTACCGTAGCGCAGGTTTTATCAGCGGCGAAGTGAACGGCGAAATCAAGCGGATCCAGTTTATCCGTGCCGATCAAAACGGGGAATTGCAGGCCGCCATCGATCATTCCATCGCCAAGGCACAACAAATTATCGATGAACAGGGTGCTGGCCTGTTAAACAAGACCCACCTTTAACTTGCCCGAATACCCGATTAACTGGCCGCAGGCCGCGATGACTGTTTTACGGACTAAATCTCCTTATCGACAGAATCGTCAGCTTTATCCTTCAAGCGACCGACCCGGAAAGAGTCAACTATGCCGACCAGCCAGCAGACCAACAAAAGATAGGTTGAAATGTCGGCCCATTGGGTTCCGCCGGTCACGGCGT
>JARFPR010000307.1 GCA_029288195.1 Gammaproteobacteria bacterium
AGGGCCCTGAGGTCGCCCTTGAAATTGAGGACGTATACCCTCGGTTTCGCGTCCGCTTCGGCTTCACCGGGGACATTGCCTTTGGCTCCCTGTTTGAGTGCCTTTTTGCGCGCTTTACGCTCGAGTTTTTTCTCCTTGTGCCATTGCTTGACGTGCAGCTTGTAGGCTTCCGGATCCGATACCCCGGCATCGAGTGCAAAGCGCATTGCCTCTATCTCGTCATTGACCTTGGTGGTCTCGATATGGCCTTTCATCGACTTTTTGACCCGCCGGGAGACACCCACCGACACGATAACGATGGCCAGTATGGCAATGACAAAGGTGGCCAGCTTGGCGGCAAACAAGCCGTATTCGAAAAAGAATTGAGTCACGCTTTTCTCCTGTTGTGCGAATGTATTTCCGCGCCAGGGCTGCACGCAGAGGGAGCGCCGCTTAGAAACGACGATATCAACTAGAGATATGGTGACGTTTAGCTAAATTTCCACAGGAATAGCAAATAGGGGACTGCCCACGTTAGAGAAACTGAGAAACTGGGACAGATCTAATGATCTGAATTATGTACATAATATCGCGCTGAAACTTTGGGGCTACCTGGCCGACAGGCCGCGGCACGTCGAACGGGATTTCCGGGGAGTTCGACCCTCAGCGGCGAAAGTAGCGCCGGATCTTGTCGACCCGTTTACGGAAGGCACGCGTATTGCTGCGCGGGTTGTTCGCGACTGGCGACGGCAGGGTCGCCGCGAGCTTGACCGACTCGCGCGCGGTAATCCTTGAAACCGGCACACCCCAATAAAATCGCGCGGCGGCATCGACGCCATAAATGCCCCGGCCGAACTCGGCCACATTCAGGTAATACTCGAGGATACGCCGCTTTGGCAGGCTGCGTTCCATGCCGAGGGTCAATACGAGTTCGTGCCATTTGCGCAGCGGGTTGCGCGACGGACTCAGAAACAGGTTCTTCACGGTTTGCTGCGACAGCGTGCTGGCGCCATAGGCCAGACGTTGTTGCGACAGGTTGTATTCCATCGCCTCTTGAAGCGCTTCCAGGTCGACGCCTTCGTGTTCGAAAAAACGAGAATCCTCGGCGGCGATCACGGCGCGAACCAGGTGTTTCGGAATCCTGTCGATGGCAACCGGACGCCAGCGCAGTTGCGGCCAGTCAGCTCGCTGCTGACTTTCCCGCTCGTAGTCCTGGATAAATTGCGAGCGCTGAATCGGGCCATGCCGATAAGCCGCCCAGTCCGGCCAGATCGAAGCCAGGTAGGCCGCATCGGCAATAACCAGCAGCAGCAATAGCAGCCAACTCCAGCGCAGGAATCGCCTGAGCCAGGAAACGCGCGTACGGGCAAGGCGCCTGCGGCGCGACCAAAATGCCATATATCCAACTGAGAACAAGGAAATCGGTAATTTACAACGATTAAATAAACCTGTCCTGATTTTGTGTTCGTGAAAAGTATAACTTTCCCCGATAACCATTATCACGTTTACCCATTTGACTTCCCGATGCCTGCGAACGGGTTTTATCGTTGGATCGCGTACGGAATCCGTGAAAGACTGGCTTGTTTCCCATCGGCCCGTAATCGAATATGCAGGATCAGGCAGCCGTAACCGTAACCCATGAAGTCGACAGCCGTCGCGGCTACGCGATGCTGTTGATGGTACTCGGTTCGATTGCGATCAGTTTTGGTGGACTGGTGCAGCGCAGTATCGAGGTCGCCACGCCCTGGCAAATCTACGTTTATCGCTCGCTCGGCCTGATCGTTGTGGTCGCGGCCATCGTCGCGATACAAAACCGTGGCCGATTCGTCGCCACCCTGCTGTCCGTGGGCCGTTACGGCATGCTCGCGGGTATACTGCTGGCCGGCGCGGGCCTGAGTTTCATCCAGGCGTTTGCCCACACCACCATCGCCAACGCGCTGTTCATCATCGGCGCCATCCCCTTTTTCGCCGCGCTGCTGGCGCGTATCTTCCTCGGCGAACGCCTGCGCCGCGCGACCCTGGTGACGATGCTGTTCGCCGGCAGCGGGCTCGCGCTGATGGTCGTCAACGGTGTCAGCATCGGTTCGGGTTTCGGCAACCTGATGGCGCTTGCCACCGCGCTCTGCTTCGCCGGCTTCGCGGTGGTGGTGCGTTATCGGCGCCGAATCGAAATGCTGCCGTCGCTACTGATCGCATCCACGCTGATGATCGCCGTAGCGCTTCCCGTGACCGGCGGTGACCTGGCGCTGCCATTGAACGACATCCTGCTGTGCCTGTTCTGGGGCGGCTGCCTGTCGGGTTTCGTCAACTGGACCTTCATCATCGCGTCGCGTCATCTCGCCACCGCCGAGGTCACGCTGCTGATGCTGATCGAATTCGCGCTGGGCCCGGTTTGGGTCTGGCTGTTCGTCGATGAAGTTCCGCACCGCTGGACGCTGATCGGCGGCAGCGTCATCATCGCTTCGGTGGCGGTGCGCGCCCTTCTCGAAATGATCAACCAGTCGCGGCCCGAACAAACGCCGGCGCAGCCGGTCTAAATGACCGGCTCGTAGCACGGGGTCATACTACCGGGCCAGGTTTTTTGATCGGCGATAGCAAAACCCCGAAATTATGACGATTAAATAAATCTGTCCCGGTTTTCACCGACACGGATGATATGGCACGCGATTTGCGAGCATTTTGACTCAATTGTGGCAACAAACGGAGCTAAACCCGCGAAATCTCGCTGTTAAACGAATTTTGACTCCAGATACGGTAGATTCCCGGTTCATTTTCTGATTGCTCGAATCAGAAACAGGGCCGAAATTCTCAACTTCGGGAAAATGTCTTCCCGCTTTCGAGAATACCATTTCCCTCGCCCTCGATTCCAGAGTCCGGTTTCGGCCCGCTTTTAGCTGTTTCCGAGGTGCGTAGTAACGAAACGATCTTTACGTCGGAAAACATAAAAGGTGTATTTGTTTTTTGACGTAGCAACTATCTGAAATCGAAAGCCAAACCAAATTTGTATTAACCCTTCACATTTGACTAAAGGAGACTACCCATGAGCAATTCAATCAATCGCAGAAAATTCATCAAATCAATTTCCGTACTCGCGGTAATCCCGGTGCTCGCCCCGGCATTGGCGCAGGCAGCGCAGCTCGATCCGGGAAATGCGCAGGCCAAGGCATTTAAATACACCCATAAATCTGAAGTGGCCGGCAAGACATGCAGTAACTGTCAGCTTTTCACCGGAGGCGCCGGCGCCGAATGGGGCCCTTGCAATATTTTTCCGGGACAGGAAGTTGCCGGGGCGGGATGGTGTTCAGCCTGGATCGCAAAAGCTTAATATATTAAAAGGGACGGGACGAAACTGGGACAGACCTATTTATGAATTAACGATTAAATAAATCTGTCCCGGTTTTCTGTATAGTGTGCAGGCGATGATGTCGATTAGCCAAAACATACTCCGGGTATTTCTGCTCATTGGCACAGGCATCGGCTGGTCCGGCCATCTGCACGCCGACCCCCGGGATTACTTCCAGATCCTGTACGATACATCCGAACCGGCCCTGGCGGGACTGAAACCCGACTTTGGTTACGCCGTTTATATCCACGCGGACGGTAAGCGCATTCTTCTCGATACCGGAACCGATCCGGACCTGATGGAGCACAACCTGGCCGTCGCCGGGATCGACGTAAACGAGCTGCACATGGTGGTCGTCAGTCACAACCACCATGACCATGCCGGCGGTCTGGCGCGGATCAGAAGCATGAGCCCCGGGCTACCGGTCTTTGTGCCACCCAACCAGGTCTTCTCCGTGGGCGACGTGCAAGTCGTCGATGATCACCTGCAAGTGACGCCGAATATCTTTGTGATACGAGGCCGTTCGAAAGTCCCCACGGCCGGAATCTCGGACGATCTGTCGGTCGTGGTGCGCAGCCGTTCGGGTCCGTATGTGCTTTCTACCTGCTCGCACAGCGGTGTGGCTCAAATCGTGGACCGTGCCAGCGAGGTAACCGGTGAGGACGTGTACTACTTCAGCGGTGG
>JARFPR010000265.1 GCA_029288195.1 Gammaproteobacteria bacterium
ACTGATTTCGTTTTCAACATTTAATTGCTGTGATCGAATTCTGATTCAGGACGCTGATTCAGTCGATTTCTTTCCGCGCTTAAAAGCCCACCTGTAGCGTCCGAGTCAGCCATGAAAATTACGCCTGGGACGATGCGGACCCTACGCAATTAAATTTAGTAGACCATTCCCGAAAGCAGACACTCAATTTTTCAGCTCCAGAGGCAGACAACGGCCATAAGCGGGCGGCCATTATCCTCGCGCTCTGCGCAAAAAATTCTGTATCGGCTATTCTTTAAAGTGTTGCTAACGCATCGTTGAACACATAGAGGCCTTTCTTGTTATCGTTAGTCTCAAACAGCCTGGTGCTGATTGGCTGTATCATCCTGCTCGCTTCACTGGCAGTCGTCAGGAAGATCACCCGGCAACTGCCGGCGGGACGCTCCTGCAAAAACTGGTGCGCGATGTCCGGTTTGATTACCTTATTTGTGGTCGGCTACCTGGGTTACATCACGATTTTCTGGGATCAGCATACCGCCATAGTCGATTTGATTGTGCCCGGTATTTTCTTTTTCGGTGCCTGCTTCGTCTGGTTTTCGACCTATATCGCGCTACAAACTACCCTCGACGTGATGCGTATCAGTGACCTCGAGCACGAGATCCTGACCGACCCGTTGACTGGCGTCTACAACCGCCGCTTCATGGAGCAACGTCTCGCCGAGGAAATATCGAAAGCGCGCAGATACTGTTTTCAGCTGTCGATCCTGTTATTCGATCTCGACCACTTCAAGCAGGTCAACGACGAACATGGTCACCAGGCCGGCGACCAAATGCTGGTAGAAATCTGCAACCTGGTAACAGATCAGTTGCGTGACTCCGACATACTGTCACGTTATGGCGGTGAAGAGTTTCTCGTCATCGCGACTAACACAGGCCCGGCGGAAGCCGCCTTGCTGGCGGAACGCTTGCGCGCCGGTATCGAGGCAAACGTATTCCTGAAAGATCATGAAGAACTGACCGCCCAGGGGCTGTCTATCACTGCCAGTATCGGCATTGCCAGTTTTGACGACGACAACGATAATGAGGAAATCCTGATAGGCAATGCCGACCGGAATCTTTACCAGGCCAAGCACGAGGGTCGTAACAGGATCGTTGGCGGACACGATCCGGTGACGAAGGTCGGGATCACCGGAATCGCGACGAAGGCCAGCTAGCCAGAATTCGGTGACAGAACAAATTTCCCCAGGAAAGCGTGCTCTGTCCCCTACATACCCATTCTCGAAACCAAGTTAAAGGCTTTTATTTTCGACCTGGAAGCCACGCTCGCGAAGACCTGGGCTTGCTGATCAAGCAACTGCAAGCATAGAAGACCGAAAATTACGTCAGCTTCTCACGAGTTTCAGCAGATTACTGAGGAATTATTCCCCAAAGGAGACGCTCGGATGCGTTACCTGGGCTTCCCGAACCGGCCAGGAACGGACATTTGGGTCGAATAAACAATACCCTTGACTGCAGACAGTCTTTTCCCGCTAGAATGACGCTGTGTCGACGAAACGAGCGATATAAATGAAGAATCAAGCCAGCTGTTTGTGCGGAAGCCTGCAATGGGAAATCACGGCGGAACCCTTTAACGCATTCAATTGCCACTGCAAGTTGTGCCGTAAGGCACACGGTTCAGCGTTCGCCACGTACTGGTTTATCAAACCGGAGCAGTTCAACTGGCTCAGCGGAACTGACAGCATCGTTCGATACCGTTCATCGCATCTGCTGACCCGCAGCTTTTGCGGTGTGTGTGGCTCGGTGGTGCCTTACCCCAGCGAGCAGGGGAATCATTGGCTTGCCCCGGGCGGGTGTCACGATGACGGCAAGAAATCCGACTGCCATGTCTTCGCAGCACATAGCGCGCCCTGGTACGACATTACCGGCGACTTGCCCCGGCACGACGACTACCCCGAGTTTACCGGGATGCAGCGCGTGGAAGAGAAGCCACGCGAGCCCGAATCGGAAGGTACCGTTCGTGGCAGCTGCATGTGTGGAACCGTGCAATTCCATATTAGCGAGCCCTTCAAGCTGGTGCAGAATTGTCATTGCCATCGATGTCGAAAGGCCCGTTCCGCGGCGCACGCGACCAACGGATTTACATCTATAGATGGTGTCAAGTTTGTACAAGGTGAAGATAACCTGGCGTATTATAAAGTGCCCGATGCCAAATATTTCATGCAAGTGTTTTGTAAAACCTGCGGATCGAAGATGCCACGCCTCGACCCCGGCAGAGGAATTGCGGTGATACCGTTCGGCGCTTTGGACGACGATCCCCACGTCAAACCCGTCAGACATATCTACGTCGGCGACATGGCAAAGTGGTACGAAATTACCGACGACTTGCCGGTGTTCCGCGAAGAGCCAACAAGCTGAGTCGAATGCAATAAGTTAATTCA
>JARFPR010000345.1 GCA_029288195.1 Gammaproteobacteria bacterium
CGTTTAGCAATTTTAAGTGACCATTGTTTACAGGTTAAAAAATGTCGTCAAGGAACGGCTCATCGATGGCATCGGCTTTCGTCTCATCGTCCCTGACATCCAGATCAGTGCGAAGGAAAACATCGCGTTGATCGGGCATAGCGGCTGTGGCAAGAGTACCTTGCTGGATATACTCGCACTCATTTCAAAGCCCGATTCGCTCGATCAAATGAGCCTGCATCCCGTGGATGGTGACAGCCACGATGTCGCCAAACTCTGGAACCAGGACAAGCAGAGCATGCTATCCCAGATCAGGAAGCAACATATCGGTTACGTACTGCAGTCAGGTGGGCTGCTGCCTTACCTGACCGTCAGGGAAAATATCGAGCTGCCGAGGAAATTGTTGAATTTGCCCGATGATGACTCGATTAAATCAATATCCAAAGTACTGGGAATAGATCGCCAGCTCGACAAGTTACCGGGCCTGCTCTCTGCCGGAGAACGTCAGCGTGCCTCGTTCGCGCGAGCCCTGTCTCACCGTCCCTCGATTCTGATCGCCGATGAGCCGACCGCGGCCCTGGACCCGATTACCGCACAAAAAATCATGGCGGTGGTGATGGAAGTCATCAGGGGACTTAATATTACCCTGATAACAGCCAGCCATGACTGGGCGGGCGTTTACAAGATGGAATTACGCACCTTGAAACAGGAGTCTGAAGTGTTAGAGGATGGCAATGTTTACCAATCGAGGTTTTGTGACTGATGGCGCAGATCTCCAGTATTGTTCGACTCAGTTTCCGTGACTACAGCCACGAGTGGCGCATGTCCGGTTGTTTTATCCTCGCCCTGGCCTCGGTGCTCGCACCGATGATGATTTTATTTGGCCTCAAGTTTGGCATTGTCAGCACCATGCTTGATCAGTTGATCGAGAACCCGACAAACCGCGAAATTAAACCAGTCGGCAGCGGCCGCTATAACGATGACTGGATCGATCGCTTTCGCGAGCGGGCCGACGTTGAATTCATCATCCCGAAAACCCGTGCCCTGGCCGCAACCATACAGTTAAAGAGCAATACCGCTAACCGCATTTTGTCGACCGAGTTACTGGCCACTGCGGAGGGCGATCCATTGCTTTCCAGATCAAGCAGTTTCCCCAAGGGTTATGACCAGGTTATTCTGAGCCAGAGCGCAGCGAAAAAACTTAACGTCAATCTCGGAGATGAAATCGACGGCAGCCTCGCGCGTCAGTTCCAGGGTAAGCGCGAGCGGGTGCATTTACCGATCAAGATTATCGATATCGCTGACGTCGGGGTCACCTCGCGTAATGTCGCTTTCGTCAACCTGGATTTACTGATTGCCAGTGAGCTGTTCAAGGATGGGCGTGCTGTCAAGGACCTCTCCTGGGGGGGTGATACCGAGGCACCAACCGAGCGAATCTATCCTTCGTTTCGGCTCTACGCGCGTTCTATCTACGATGTAGAAAAGCTGGTGAACGATCTCGAGGCAGACGGTGCCAAGATTAAGGCCAATGTTGCTGAAATTGCCACCGTGCAATCGATTGATCAGAACCTGACTGTCATCTTCTGGATTATCGCCTGTGTCGGGGCTATCGGATTTTCATTTTCGCTGGGTGCGAGCCTGTGGGCCAACGTTGATCGAAAGCGCAAGGAACTGAGCGTGTTAAGACTGGTCGGATTTAAAAGCGGACGGATTGTCATGTTTCCGGTTCTGCAATCGTTTTACACTGCCATACTCGGATGGCTGCTCGCGGTTCTCGTCTATCTTGGTTTTGAACACCTGATTAATTATTTCCTGGCGCCACGACTCAATCTTGATCGCGCCCTGTGTTTTCTGCTTGCCGAGCATTTCCTGTGGGCCTTAGGATTGACCGTCGTCGTCGCTATTACTGCCGCCATACTGGGTGGCGCCCGGGCCGCCGGTATCGAACCTTCCGAAGGCTTGCGTGAAATCTAATAA
>JARFPR010000041.1 GCA_029288195.1 Gammaproteobacteria bacterium
ACTTATCCTGCGTGATTATCTGGCCGCACCAGCCGGACTTTTCCCTATTCGACATCATTCCGGGTCGATTCTATAAAATTGGGTCATTGATTCCGTCAAATACCATCCGAGCGCCAATTTTTTGGCTTGCAGAGTTTAGCATGAAATATTCAGTAGTTCATTAAGTTTATATATCATGTTATTTAATAATATGAGAAATCACGGATCCATATTTGCCGAAATATAATCGATCGCGCGACGAATTCTGGCAATACTTCGTTCTTTGCCGAGTAGCTCTACGGTTTGATCGATAGGGGGCGAAAATGATCCCCCGGTAACTGCCACCCGTAGAGGCTGACCTACTTTCCCCATGCCAACCCCAAGTTTTTCAGTAATCGACTCAATTACCGCGTGAATTGACAACGCGTTCCAGGTGTCGAGATTCGAAAGTTGCTCCAGCAACAGCTGCAACGGCTCCCGGGCCGATTGGTTGAGAACCTTTCGCGCTGCTTTCTCGTCATATTCGGAGAAATCCTGGAAACAGTAAAGAATACTATCCACCAGCTCATTGACTGTTGATACACGCTGACGGTACAGGTCGACCATCGCACTGAAATCGAGGCCGCTGTCGAATTCGATCTCAAGTCGATCAAGTCTCTGCTTGACCAGTTCGACAATCTTATCCAGCGACGTACTAACCAGGTATTGCTGATTAACCCAGTTAAGTTTCTCGGTGTTGAATGAGGATGCCGATTTATTCAACGCATCAAGCGTAAAATTTTCGATCATCTCCCGGCGCGTAAAAATCTCCTGGTCACCGTGAGACCAGCCCAGCCGTACCAGGTAGTTCAGCATTGCCTCCGGCAGATAGCCGGCATCAAAATATTCCATCACTCCGACGGCACCATGACGTTTCGACAATCGCTTGCCATCATCGCCCAGGATCATCGGCACATGTGCATATTCGGGAACCGGGGCTTCCAGCGCGCGCAGTATATTGATCTGGCGCGGTGTATTATTGACGTGATCATCACCCCGTAATACGTGGGTAATTTCCATATCCATGTCATCAACGACGACAGAAAGATTGTAAGTGGGACTGCCATCGCTACGGGCGATAATTAAATCATCCAGTTCCGTATTATTGACGCTTATCTCGCCCTTGACATGGTCGTGAAAGCTGACAACGCCCTGCCGCGGATTGCTGAATCGAACCACCATCGGTTTCCCGGCAGTCGGCTGCAATCCCAGCTCACGACAGCAACCATCGTAACGGGGTTTTTGTTTCGCTTCCATTTGTTGCGCACGCAGGGCGTCGAGGCGTCCCTTGGAGCATTCGCAGTAATAGGCGTCCCCTTGCTCGACCAATTGCCCGATGACTTCAAGATAACGATCAAAGCGCTCGGTCTGGTAGTAAGGCCCCTCTTCGTAATCCAGCCCCAGCCATGCCATGCCATCCAGAATTGCCTGAACCGATTCGGGAGTCGAACGCTCGAGGTCGGTATCCTCGATGCGCAGCACGAACTTGCCGTGCATTTTCTTGCTGTACAGCCAACAAAACAAAGCGGTTCGTGCACCACCAACATGCAGCACTCCGGTTGGACTCGGGGCGAATCGGGTTTTGATCATTATCTTCAGACAGGCATTAAGACGCGCGGTATTCTACCGGAATTATGCCCGCCGGGCCTGAAAAATTTATGCCCTAGAAGCGCTTCTTTATCTCGAGTACGGAACCCGCTTTTTGGATCTGGGTATGCCGCAAGAAGGAGTTGCCGAGTAATACATCGGCAGGATGATCCCCGGCGATTACCGTGGCATCAACATTGGGCACCCTGATACCACCAATAGTCACAGATCCAAGCTTGACCTGGTAAACAGGAACGACAGCAGAAGCGGTTTGTGCGGTGCCGCGTTTACCCTTGCGAAAATCGATTTTGAGGCTGCGGGCTTTGCTGCCACTCATAGTAACTAAGGTTGCACCGGTGTCGATCAGAAACCTTGTTGATTGGCCATTGATGGCGCCTTTAACGTAGTACATACCAATTGCATCGGGATATACCTTCAGGCTGGAGCGATCGGGTTTTTTGAAATTCCCCGCGATAGACTGGTTCAGACCAAGTTTCGCGCGTTTACCATCGATAACAACCACCGCGCCGCGACCAGAGGCCGACTCAAGCAATACACCTTCGAAAGTTTCGCCCTTTTTTACGATCTTCTGTTCGCCGCCAACCTGCAACAATGCCTTATCGGAAAAAAGTGCAATTACCTTGACCCCGGTGTCAGCCGCTATAGCGAGACTCATGGTCAGCACGAAACAGGCCACTACAATGGATTGTGAAAATTTCATTCTCAATAAATCAGGTACAGTGCGAATTGCAGACAAGCCAGCGCATATAACCCGGCGAGCACATCGTCGAACATTATCCCGAAACCGCCTGTCATCCTCGTATCCACCACTTTCACCGGCCAGGGCTTAACTATATCGAACACCCTAAATAGCACAAAACCAGCCACAATCCATTGCCAGGTTACCGGCACCGCTATCATCGTAATCCAGAATCCGACAAACTCGTCCCATACAATGCCCGAATGATCGTGTACCCCTAACGCGGCGCTGGTGTATTGGCATAAGTACACGCCTAACCCAAACGCAAACACAATGAAAGCCAGGTAATAGGGCACGTCAAGTTGCGCAATTAACAGGTAAAACGGGATCGCCACCAGGGTGCCGAAGGTACCTGGCGCGAATGGCATCAGCCCCGAGCCAAACCCGAGTGACAAAAGATGTAATGGGTTACGTAACAGCTGCGGCGAGACTCTAGTCAAAATGGCGATACCCCTGTAGATTAGTCAAATCGATTAGACGCTCCCCTTCCTCTAAAACGTAACCAGACTCGGTCACTTCTCCGATCTCCGTTAGCCTGCATTCGGGATGATCGAGATTCCAGTTTTCGATTTCTTCCCGGTGCCTGGCCGGAATGCAGCAGCAAATTTCGTAGTCGTCACCCGCGCCGAGTGCATAGTGGTAGGCTTGCTGTTGCTCGATCCAGGCATTCACCGGAAGTGCGTCACGCGAGATTCTGGCACCGCAGCCACTGGAACGGAGCACATGCGCCAGGTCGCCCTGCAGCCCGTCTGAAATATCGATCGCGGCACTTGCAAATTCTCGCAGAAAGGGAATCAGTTCGAGTCTCGGCTGTGGCCGATTCAATGCCAGCAAGCACCTTGATTGCAAGTCCCCTGGTAGATCTACCTTCGCCTGTTTTTGTGCCAGTCCAAGCCCGGCATTGCCGAGTTCTCCCGATACCAGGATCAAATCACCTGCCGTGGCCTGACCGCGGGTTACGAAACGATCAGATGGCACCAGTCCTGCGATTTGAATCGTGATCGACAACTCTCCACGGCAGGTATCGCCGCCTATCAAGCGCAAGTTGAATTGATCTGCGGCCTGCCTGAGCCCGACTGAGAACTGCCTCAGCCAGTTGGAATCGTTCTCGGGAAGCGTTAACGATAACAGGAACCATGCCGGGCTGGCAGCCATCGCGGCCAGATCGCTAAGATTGACTGCTAAGGCTTTGTAGGCGATATCTGCGGGACAGGTGTCGACTGGAAAATGGATACCCCCCAACAGTGTATCCATGCTAACCACCAGCTGATGACCTGGTGCGACATCCACTACGGCCGCATCATCACCAACGCCTAACACGGCGTTACCGGCTGGATCTCCGATATTGGAAAAGTATCGTTCGATTATCGCGAATTCGTCATGCGCCATCGCTACTTTCGACCTGTATTGTTACTACCTGGCCACTTCGAGTTCACGCAATTCCTTGCACAAGGGATCGAGCACACCGTTGACGAACTTGTGGCTATCCTCGGCGCCATAGACCCTGGCCAGGTTAATTGCTTCGTTGATAACAACCTTGTACGGGATTTCCGGATGATTCTCGAGCTCGTAGGTTGCGATTCGCAAAATATTGGTTTCGATAGGATCGAGATGATCTTCGAAATTTTCAACATGTTTACGATAACAGTTGTCGAGCGTGTCGGCCTGTGGGGGAATCTTGTAGAGCAGTTCCAGGAAATAGGCTTCATCACCGGCTGCGACACCCTGCTCCTGCTGGTAATGGTCTCTTATCCAGTCCAGCTCTTCGCAGGACAGCTGCCACTGGTACAAAGCCTGTAAAGCTTTATCGCGTGCATGCTTGCGTTTCTTGATCAACCGCGACTTGTCATTCACAGGAGTTCCGACAAGTTACTTGATTTTGCGTATCAGGCTGATCATTTCCATCGCGCTCATAGCCGCATCGGCGCCCTTGTTACCGGCTTTTGTACCGGCGCGTTCGATCGCCTGCTCAATCGTGTCAGTGGTTAGCACCCCGTTTATCACGGGCAGCGAATGCTGCAATGCCAATGACGCCAGCGCCTTGGCACTCTCCCCCGCGACAATATCGAAATGCGGGGTAGCGCCGCGGATCACTGCGCCGAGCGCGATGATTGCATCATGTTTGCCACCAGCAGCATATTTTTGCACCAGCAGTGGGATTTCGAGGGCACCGGGCACATGGCTCACGGTGATGTCCTTGCTATCGATACCCGCGCGCTGCAATGTATCGACTGCCGCGCTTAGCAGGCTCTCAACGATAAAGCCGTTAAATCGTCCGACGACGATCGCTATTTTCGCCTTGCTGACGACCAGGTCACCGTCGATCTTGTTAACTTCTACCATTTTATTACCCTTGATCCGAATAATAGTCGACAACTTCAAGCCCGAATCCGGCCAGGCCATGAAAAACCTTGGGCGCACTTAACAGGCTCATCTTGCGCACACCGAGATCAGCCAGGATCTGGGCCCCGATGCCATAGGTTCGCTGATCATCGCCACGGTCGTCCGTGCCATGACCCTGAATCATCGATTCGATCAGATTCACCATGTCTTTCGGTGTTTCCGCCTGGCGTAAAAATACGATAACACCTTCACCGGCCTTATCGATAGTCTGCATAACATCGTGCAGCGGCCACCCTCTTCCCTCGATGCCCGCCAGCGAGTCGGTCAGCGTATTCTGCACGTGCACCCGCACCGGAATCGGTTTTTCAGGATCGATCTTACCCTTAACCAGGGCCAGGTGCAGTTCCTGCGCAGTACTGTCCTCGAAAGCATAAAGTTTAAACTCGCCGTAATCTGTCTCGAAGCGCGATTCAACGATCCGTTCGACGGTATGCTCGTTCTCGATACGATACCGAATCAGGTCTTCAATGGTGCCAATTTTCAGGTCGTGCTTTAGCGCGAATTTTTCGAGGTCCCTGCGTCTCGCCATGGAACCATCATCATTGAGAATTTCCACGATCACGGCGGCAGGCTCAAATCCCGCGAGTCGCGCCAGGTCGCATCCGGCCTCGGTATGGCCGGCGCGGAATAATACGCCGCCCTTGCGCGCCATTACCGGGAAGACATGTCCGGGTTGCACAATACTACCCGGGGTCGCCTCGGGTTTTATCGCAGCCAGGATAGTGGTGGCACGATCGGAAGCCGAAATTCCGGTGGTAACACCCTCGGCGGCTTCAATTGAAACCGTGAAGTTCGTTTCCAGGTTTTCGCGGTTGTCACCGACCATCAATGGCAGACGCAATTGCTTGCAGCGTTGCTCCGATAGCGTCAGGCAAATCAACCCGCGACCGTACTTGGCCATAAAATTTACGTGCTCAGCGGTAACGGCCTGGGCCGCCATCAAAATATCGCCTTCATTTTCGCGGTCTTCATCGTCCATGATAATGACCATCTTTCCGGCCTTGATGTCGTCGATAATTTCCTGCGTCGAATTTAAATTCATTTCGAACTTAACTGGCTTATTCATGATTGATAAATCCTGATTTTATCAGGGTTTCGAGCATCTGCTGGTCTTTAACTTTACCGTCTTCTGCTCGCCCCTGCAGTAACCTTTCCAGATAACGTGCAATGATATCGACTTCGATGTTAACCCTGGAACCTGTCTGATAGTACTGAAAAACGGTTTTCTGCTGGGTATGCGGCACTATATTGACATCAAACCGGTTTTCTTCGACGCCGTTAACCGTCAGGCTGGTACCATCAATCGTCACCGAACCCTTGGTGGCAATGTAATGCTGGATCTCGGAATCGACTTCAAAGCTATAGCGGATCGAGCGCGCGTCTGACTGCATTTCGACCAGGGTGCCGAGACCGTCGACGTGACCACTGACCAGGTGACCGCCGAGCGCGGTATTCAGCGTCAGCGCCGTTTCGAGGTTAACCGGACTTCCTACCGCCAGCTGTCCCAGGCTGGTCTTACTCATGGTCTCCAGCGATACATCGGCACTGAAAGATTGCTTTTGCAGCTCTACCGCGGTCAGACAAACACCATTTACCGCGATGCTTTCACCTAGCCCGGTATGCGACAAGTCGAGATCTCCACAATCAATCGTAAGGCGTATATCACCACTCCTGGTTTCGCTGAGCTCGACCTTGCCGATAGCCTGGATAATCCCGGTAAACATCAGGTCAACTCCACGCTGTAGCTGGTCATAGGCATCGCGCTACTGTTATCGAAGCAGGCTCCGGCCTCGATTCCGGCTTGCGCAACGGCAGCTGCATCATCAAGCAAATCGTAAGCTACCTGCATTGCTCCCAGGGCAAACTCCGAACCCGAACCAACCGCCCAGAAGCGCGTGTATTGTTCCACTTCCCGCAACGAATAAAGCCCGAAAATACCCTTGCTGTTAATGATCAACGCATCTACCCGGGACGACTCGTAGGAATCATCATTTTCATCCTTGCTATTGAGAAAGTATTCTTCTTTCAGTATCGGATGTATCTGACGCATCGATTCAAAAATACTGAATCGATCTGAAAAATCGATTTTTTCGGCATGTTTTTCGAGCAGGTTGCGGATTACCGGTTGATGGGCTGCACTTCCGACTATGCCGATGTAGTTATTGTCGGCGAACCTGAGGATTTTATCGTAGTCGCTAACATAGGCGGCTGGCTGCAGCATATCGCCAAAACTGGTCAGGCTGTCAGCAGCAATACAGGCGACATTGTTTTTTAGTACGGCAACAATGGTAGACACGGTAATTCCCTAGTTAACATTCAAGGTTAATCGCAGATCATCGCCAACCTGGCGAATATCTCGAATACTACAGGTTTGGCGCTGTTCCATATCGGTTAGTTCGCCGATATCGAAAACACCCCTGGCCTTGCTACCCAGCAAATGCGGGGCCAGGTATAACACCACCTGGTCAACAAGCTGTTGGCTTAAAAGTGCACCTGCAAGACGCTGCCCACACTCTGTATGGACTTCATTGATGCCACGGTCCGCAAGGTCTCGCATCAGCGCGGGCAGGGAAATATGCCCGGATTCATCGGCTTCAAGTTCGATCAATGTCGCTCCACTGGCAGCCAGTCTTTCTTTCTTATCCTCATCCCGGCTCAATGTATAAATCCAGATCTCGCCTCGGGTCGAAAAAACTTTTTCGTGCCCGCTTAAACGCAGTCTCGAATCGACGATGACACGCACCGGGTGGCGAACTTCGAATATCTGTTTCAAATCCTGCTTTGACAGACGCAGATTCAACGAAGGATCATCATCAAGTACCGTTTGCGCGCTGCTGAGAATCGCCGACGCACGCGCACGCTGCAGCTGGACATCGCGACGCGCGGGTTTCGCGGTTATCCATTGACTGATGCCGTTTTTCAATGCGCTGCGACCATCGAGCGAGCAGGCCATTTTTACGCTGACGAACGGCAGGCTCTGCTCCATGCGCTTGACAAATCCGCGGTTGAGCTCGTGCGCCTCTGGTCCCAGTACATCGGTTATTACCTCGATACCCTGGTCGCGCAGCATTTCCAGGCCACGACCGTTATTCTGCGGATTCGGATCCTGCATCGCGACGATAACCCGCGCCGGTCTGGCCTCGATCAGGGCGTCAACACAGGGTGGGGTTTTGCCATGGTGGGTGCAGGGTTCAAGAGTCACGTAAAAATCAGCCCCAATCGGAATTTCTGCCGCATTGATGGCATTGACCTCTGCGTGTGGTCCGCCGGTGTAGCCATGCCAGCCTGACGCAACCATCTTGTCTTCGGCGACGATGACGCAGCCTACACGCGGATTAGGTGGCGTGGAATATAACCCCTTGCGCGCCTGTCGCAGCGCTTCCGCCATCCAGTAGTGATGAGACTGAGTTATCGCCATCAACTGTCCTCATCGATCAAAGGAACCTGTCTGCGGTGCATTTCTGGAGTCGGCTCGGCAGCGAGCGCCTGGATGGCATCTTCGAACGCCTGGATGTCTTCAAAACTGAGATATACCGATGCGAACCTGATGTAAGCAACCTGATCGACGCGCTGTAATTCCCGCATCACCATTGCACCGATTTCACGCGATGAAATCTCGCGCGCCTCGAGACCAACAAGCTGGCGCTTGATATGACTTATTGCGTCCTCGATCTGTTCTGCCGAAACCGGCCGTTTCTCGAGGGCACGCAGCATGCCGCTGCGTAACCTGACTTCGTCGAAAGTATCGCGGCTGCCATCATTCTTGATCACCATCGGCATGTTCAACAGCGGCGATTCATAGGTAGTGAATCGCGTTTCGCAGGAAACACATTCCCTTCTGCGGCGCACCTGCGCCGATTCCGACGCCAATCGTGAATCAACCACGCGGGTGTCAGGCGTACCGCAGAAAGGACATTTCATCG
>JARFPR010000142.1 GCA_029288195.1 Gammaproteobacteria bacterium
CGCTTTGGACGACGATCCCCACGTCAAACCCGTCAGACATATCTACGTCGGCGACATGGCAAAGTGGTACGAAATTACCGACGACTTGCCGGTGTTCCGCGAAGAGCCAACAAGCTGAGTCGAATGCAATAAGTTAATTCACCTTACATGTCTATGATGGGCTGGATTTCGCCGCTGACTAATCGAGTTTTAGCTTCAGTTTTCTCATAAGCAGACCTTCATGCAGCCATGCGGGAGGCAATCTTCGGCCAGGTGAATATTTCACAACTTTCCCGGTATTACTGCATAGCAATCAGGGTAATAGCCAACTGAACGATCTCTACCACTTTCCTAAAATTTCAATATCAAAAACAAACAGGGGATGCCCCTGCGGATACTCGCTCTGATGCGCATTGCAATAGCAAGAAACCCGCAAGAGATATTAATCAATTTTGGAGGAGCTGACCCGGCGGTTAGATCATGCACTTTGACATTTACGGGGCCTTAAGCTGGATAATCGGGAAACAGATGGAAGTTAACTTGCAGGATTTTTCAGGGGAGTATCTCTATAGTGTTGCAGCAATTTTCAGTGCCGGGGCCTATCTCTTGCGCAGCACGCTCTGGTTACGGATTCTTCTCGTATTGGCGGCGATTGTCTACATTATAACTGGCGTTAGTCTCGGGATTACCTCCATGATTGGCTGGAATTCGACTTATCTGCTGATCAACCTTGCTCATATTGTGGTGTTGATGCTCTATCGCGTCACCATAAATTTGCCCCCGGAAACACGCGAGATTTACCGGCAATACTTTTCAACGATGTCGACGCGTGAATTCGAAAAACTGATAATGATGAATTATTTCAATGTATATAAGGAGCAGTATATTGCCACCGAACAGAGTGATACCGACCGGCTCTACATCATCCTCAAAGGCGAGGTCAAGATGACTCGCAAGAAAAAAACTATAGCGGTGCTGCGCCGCGGCGACTTTATAGGTGAGATGAGTTTTCTAACCAACGAACAGGCGACGGCTGACGCCTATGCGGAGAATCTTGTGCAATGCGCTTTCTGGACACATAGCAACCTTGAAAAACTGAAACTCAGGAACAAGGATACCTACAATAAATTCATCGCCATCATCGGTCGCGACCTGGTGAGAAAACTCAATTCGCAATATGATGTTCACATCGAACTGGTTACTAGGCTCGATTACGTCATATAGGCAACTATCACGATGATGATGCAGTATCACCAAGTATGGGAAAAATTAACACCCTATTTTCACTATTCCAGCAAGTAAAGAATAGAGATTAACGACGTCTACCAGCTCCGAAAACTGACTAACTTCTGCCGACATGCCCAATATGGTCTGCCCCCTAATACCACCCAACACTCCTGGGTCATAGACTCGGACGCTTCAAGGAATTGGCAAAGAGTGTTCCTTTTTTATCATGGGCTAGAATGGTCGACAACGACAATAATGCTCTGTGCGACGAAGCAACCGCCTGTACCCTCGGCGCCAAAAACATCGATCTTTTGACCACTCTCCAGATCAGCGACATTGATCCTAGTGGCCAGGGTGCCGTCGTCAAGGAGAGTGACCATGAATACATCGGTATCATCGTCGAACGTAACACAGCGGTCGCCGCCGTCTGTGAGCAACGTTAGCGTTGTCGCCTGCAGCGTTCCAATTTCACCGGTCAGCTGGGTGGTGGCGGAGACGTCGAGGATGACCAGCGCTGCATTTAATGTATCGGGCGTCATGTTAGAGAGCATCAAAACCCCGTCGACCGTTGCCTTTGTACCCACCCCAATGACGCTGAAGTCAAGTTCCTGGCCTTTACGTGAAAATATTCGCGTATCCGGAAGCAGTTGCACATCGATATGTTGACCTGTCACGAACCCCTGGCCCGGATCGATTTCGTAATCAAACGCAGCCATCGCGTCGGCGGGAGCCGAGTGTGCGCTGCCGTTCAGGCTAATAAAACTGCCTGGGGCACCCACTTCGATGACCACGGCCTCCATCAACAAATTGTGATGTTCGTAATCGTCGTCATGCTCGTGGTAACCATCATCGTCGTCGTCATCGCCATGGCGTTCGTTGTGCAATGATCCGGCTGCCGCCGGGCGCAGAAAGCCGATCACGGTCAGCTCGTCACCCTTGACGATTTTATCTAGCGTCAGCGCGCCGTCGGTGTCAAATATCGAACTTTGTGCTGCATCGACGTCGATGCAACCGTCCCAGTCCTGATTTACGCGCGTTCCACATAACTCCAGTGTATCCGTTGCGGGATCGACTTCAGCCGCCTCGCCACTGAGACGCACCAGGCGGTTGTCCTGCCGATGGCCGATTATGTCGACGAAAATGACTGGGCGAAAATGCCACTTGCCATTACCTGATTCGTGGAGTTTAAGCGACTTTTCCGCGTCGATATCGATCTGTATCAACAGCGTCTCGCCCGCTGTGACGTAAAAAGGGCCGCGCGGATTCAGGTCGATCTTGCCGTGTCCCGACAGTTTTACGTCGTGCGACTCGGCGACATTGCCGTCAGGTTCCAGCTTGATCAACTCGATTTTATCGACCAGCAGGCGAATTTTCTCGAACTCTCCACTAGCCACGTCTGTCGTCAGCGCGAACAGTTCGGAATGACTGCGCATCTTCAGCAGGTCGATTGTTTTGGAGCCGCTGAATATAGTTACCGGTCCGTTATCTGACAGTAGCCGGATTTCACGCAGGGTGATATTGATAACATCGAATTCGGCTGTAGGTCCGTCGGTGAGCAGAATGCCGACTGACCCAGTACTACCTGTGGATGATGTCTCGACACCGCCGCCACCGCCGCCACCGCAGGAAACCAAAACTGCTGCCAGCGCAATAACAGAAAAAGCGGCTGCTAATCTTTGTATGAATGAGTGCATTACGAATGTCCTTTTTATATTTGGAATAATCGTAACAGGGTAAAATTGGGATTAATATCCCTTAATTGAGTGAATTCTCCTCATTTATGCTAACCGGTTATCACGAACTAGCTTTTTTTTGTGGATATCGAAGGTTCTTGTCAATCCGAGTTGCGTGCAAACAAAAGGTAATTGCACAGATATAGACATCAGTACCTGCAGTCGAACCTAGCAATGCTGCAACGCCGAACGTCCATTGTGGGTCGTCGTTAGCAGACTCTTGGAAATATACTGTCAGTGTCTGCTATTGGCTGAATTTCGCCGAATTTCAGTCAAGACTGACTGTTGAAATAAGCCTATTTAAAGCTTCAGTGATTGATTCGCTGGAATGAACGTCGGCTTAAATTGCTACTATCACCCGGACCGCGTCGAGACGCACACGCGCATGCTCAAGCGCAGTTTCGAAACGGTCGAGCTGGTCCCGGAAAAATTCGATCTCGTCGTTGCGCACCCCGGGATTGATCTTTTGCAATGTCCTGAGGCGTTCGACCTCGTGCCCGAGCAGGTCACGTCCGTTGGTGCGGGCGTTGTTAATCAACTCGGGTACCCGGGTATCGGCAACCAGATCCGCCATTTCCAGCATACGCGTTAACTCGCTTTGCCGGGCTTTGACAATCTTGATCGCGGTATCCTGATCGACGCGTTGTGACTGTTGCAGACTCGCTTCGAGTTCGAGCCTTTCGGCATGATCCTGCCCGGACTCGTCGATCACTACCCTGATGCTCGAATTCGGAAAATAACGCTCGTTATGGCTATGCGAATCATCACTGAATTCCATCAGGAAATGACATTCCGCAAGCAATGTCCCCGCTTTAACGCCGTTGTAATTCAGAGCGACTAGCGCGGTATTTCCGAATTCACTGCTCAGGATCATATCCATAGAATTGCGCACGAAAGGATGCTCCCAGGTCAGGTAATGCAAGTCTTCATTGGCAAGTGCAGCGCTGCGGTCGTAGGTAACGGTCATACCATCCTCAGGTAAGCCCGGCATCTGCGTGAGCATGTTATCACCCGGAGTTACGACCCATCGATCCTGACCGCGAATCTCGCTGTTGACGCCGTAGCAATCGTAAATGCGCTCCATGAATTTGAACAAATCGAAATCAAGCTCGCGCTGCATCGCTTCAGCGATGAGTGATTCCGCGACCTGGGGCCTGCAGGAATTTATCTCGAGCAGGCGGTCACGTCCCTGCTGTAATGCCTGGTCGAGCGACTGGTGCAGTTCATGCGTTTGTTCGATAAACCCGTCAACTGGCAGCTGCGGATCATCCAGGTGGCGTTGTAACTGGTCGCGGGTTCTAAGGTAAACCTGGTGTCCGGCCGGGCAGGTATGCGAAAACGCACCCAGGCCTTCATGGTACCAGCGAAACAGGATCTGCTGCGCACTCCCTTTCACATAGGGCACGTGGATGTTGATGACTGCGTTCTGTCCGATGCGATCGAGACGGCCGATGCGTTGCTCCAGTAAATCAGGATTGCCCGGTAGATCGAACAGCACCAGGTGATGGGCAAATTGAAAGTTGCGCCCTTCGCTGCCAATCTCCGAGCATATCAATACCTGGGCCCCATCTTCCTGCTCTGCAAACCAGGCTGCCGAGCGGTCACGTTCGATCAGGCTCATGCCCTCGTGAAACAACGCCGCGCGTACTCCGAAGTTCTGTTTCAAATCGGCAACCAGCTGTTGCGCGGTGCTTGCGGTGGCAGTAATAACCAACACCTTTTTACTTCGATACTCGCGCAAAAACTCACCTAACCAGTGGCGGTAGGGATCACCGTCATCGTTCGCGGATAACGCCACCGGGTGTACCTCGCGCGCGGGAAACCCCTTGACCACGTGCCGCGTATTGCGAAATAAAACCCGGCCGGTGCCGTGCTGGTCAAGCAAATCGTCTAACGCCGCCGTCTGTTCCGGATCATCGAGCAGAGCCTGCGCCTGCTCGGCGAGCTCCCGGTAACCCTGCTCTTCCTGCAGAAAGCGACCGAGATCGCTGAATCGATCCGGATCCAGCAGGCGCAATCGCGCGAAATGACTTTCCTTACCCAGCTGTTCCGGGGTTGCTGTGAGTAGCAACAGTCCAGCGGTGTTTTCAGCGAGATTTTCGACCAGTTGGTACTCGGGACTCGGCGCTTCGGGTGACCATAAAAGATGGTGCGCTTCATCCACCACCAGCAAGTCCCATTCTCCATCGCCTGCGTGCGCAGCCTGCCGTGGATGCTCAACCAGGTACTCGAGGCTGCAAAGCACCAGCTGCTCGCCATGAAAAGGATTTTCGCTATCGTCAAACTCGATTTCTTCGTGCTCGGGATCGGCCAGCCGTGCCTCATCGAAAATGCTGAACATCAGGTTGAAGCGGCGCAACATTTCAACCAGCCACTGGTGTACCAGGGACTCCGGCACGACGATCAATACCCGTTGTGCGCGCTCGAGTAACAGCAGCTGGTGCAGAATTAACCCGGCTTCGATGGTTTTGCCAAGGCCAACTTCGTCGGCGAGCAGGACTCGTGGTGAGTATCGGCGAGATACCTCGTGCGCGATGTAAAGTTGGTGTGCAATCAGGCTGGTGCGACTGCCGGCCAGGCCATACACCGAGGACTGCTGCAGCCGGTTGGCAATTTCGCGGGTCTTGCTGCGCAGGCTAAACCACTTGTTACGGTCGATCTGGGCGTTCAGGAGTCTTTCACCCGGCTGATTCAACTGCAGGAAATTACTCAATCGACCTTCCGGAAGCTCAACTCGGTCGCCATGCTCATCTTCGCAGTTATAGACGATCAGGCCGTTGGCCTCGGTCAGCTCGAGTACTCTCAGGATCAGCCCGTCCTGTTTTTCAACCCAGTCACCCTCGCGGAAACGCACCCGGGTCAGTGGCGCATCGGCGCGCGCATAGATGCGGGTTTCACCCGTTGCCGGGAACACGATGCTGACGGTACGGTGCTCAATTTCAATCACCATACCCAGGCCCAGCTGGAGTTCGGCGGCGCTGATCCAGCGCTGACCTACGACAAATTCGTGCATGCTCATAACGATCAAAGTAAAACGCGCGCGATTATAACAGCTGGCCCGCATTTACCACCATCATTGCTTGCAGTTGCAAGTTAAGTTGCACAAAATGAAGCCATGATTGCGCTCGACGATAACGGCTATTTCGTCACCGGTTCCGATACCGATGTCGGCAAAACCTACGTGACCTGCGAAATCGTAAGACAATTGTGTCAGCACGGAGTCGGCATTGAAACGCGCAAACCCGTGGAATCGGGGTGCGAATTATCTGCCACCGGAGACCTGGTCACGCACGACGCAGCGGCATTGCAGGCCGCCAATGGTAATCGTGAAGAAATCGAGCGGATTACCCCCTATCGCTACCGCGCCGCGCTGGCTCCACATCGGGCGGCCCGCCTCGAGCAGCAGGAAATTTACCTGGAGTCGCTGGTTGACGCCTGCAGTCGCGACGACATGGAACATCGACTGATCGTCGAAGGTGCGGGAGGATTTTATTCTCCACTCGCCGAAAATGGTTTAAACGCAGACCTGGCGAGCGCTCTACAGTTGCCGGTCATTGTCGTGGTTAATAATCGTATCGGCGCGGTCAACCAGAGCCTGATGACACTGCAGGCGGTGGAAAGCAGGCAGCTGCGGGTTGCGGCAATCGTATTAAACCAGGTTACAGGCACAATCGATGATGCCATGGACAATGCTTCCGACGTGAAGTCATACTGCGATGTCCCCCTGTTTTGCTGCGGGCACGATGCCCCGCTGCCGGCCCTGTTCGGATAACTCCATGGCCCGCTCTCGTCTAGATCGGTTTCTCGCGCCCTGGGTTTTTGTTTTGACGGGAATTATTTTCAATATTCTCGCAGCGGTAATTACGCATTATTTTATCGGTCTCAACAATGACGAGATCAATATCATCGATCGTGAAATCCAGCGCAAAGAGGTACTGATCGACAGCTTGTGGCAGTCGAAAAACGAGATTGAACGCAAAAAAGAGTTCTTCATCCTGCTGCTTTCGAGTGAGCCCGCTAAGCCCAACGTGGTCGAAACCATTTATCGCGATTACCTGAAAGAAGTCATAGGTAGCCATGGGCTCAAGGAGTATTCGCCCCGTATGGATCGAGACACCGGCAGCGATCTCGACTTGCTGCTCGACACTAGCGGTGCGGCACAAAAATCGATCATTGAATCGATCAACAATACTTACTTTGAAACCCTCGAATTGCAGGAAACCAAAATGCCGCTGGTACGCGATAACTCGCGCCTGTTTAGTATCGCCATCTTCTTGCAAGTCATCGGCCTGATCCTGGTACTGGCGCGCGATTTACGGCGACAGTAAACCACATGAACAAGGGCTACGCGGTAATTCTTACCGGTTATATCGGCTGGGGATTGTTCCCGCTTTACTGGGCCTTGCTGGCGCATGTTCCCGCGATCGAGGTCTTGTTGCACCGCATGCTATGGTCGCTCCCGGTCCTGTTGCTACTGGTTATCCTGAGCCAGCGACGTCGGTCACAGGTTAAAAATGCACTCCTATCCTGGCAGGAACTCAAGTGGCTGGCTTTTTCCAGCCTGGTGATTTGCCTCAACTGGGGGATTTATATCTGGGCTGTTGCCAACCAGCGCGTGGTTGAAGCCAGCATGGGCTATTTCCTGACCCCGCTACTGAATGTGCTTGCCGGCGTTATCGTGTTTAACGAAAAACTGACTCGGCTGAACATTGTCGCCGTCCTGTTTGCCGCGGCTGGCGTCGCCTACTATGTTTTCGCAACCGCAACAATCCCCTGGATAGGCCTGGCGGTGGGTCTGAGCTTTGCCAGCTATGGGTTGATGCGCAAACAAATGAAGACCAATGCCGTGCCCGGGCTATTGGTCGAGATTCTGCTATTACTGCCATTTACGTTGGCGCTGATTGCCTGGTTGCATTTCCGCGGAGAAGCGATGTTCCTGAATCACGACCTGGATACCGATTTGCTGCTGATTCTCGGTGGACCGATTACGGTGATACCACTTGCTTTTTTCACTGCCGGAACGCGCATGTTGCCGATGACCACGGTGGGCATATTATTTTATGTTACGCCTTCACTGCAGTTTTTATCTGGCGTACTGCTGCTTGGAGAAGCTTTCGATTTGAACAAGCTGGTGGGATTTATCGGAATCTGGATCGGGCTCGCCGTTTTCAGTTACAGCCTGCTGGCGCGCAGGGATGCGCCCGACACCGCGGCAGTCTAGCCGATAAAATCGGGCATATTGCCAACTTCGACAATTTTCATCGCGTTGGTGCCGCCCCCGGTTCCCATCAGGTCACCCTTGGTGATAATCACCAGATCACCATCCTCGACGGCACCGCTGTTTTTCATTAGTTCGACAGCCTCCCGGTTCGCCTCGGCATGATTAGTGTGGATGGTCGGGAAAAAAACCGGGAATACCCCGCGGTAAAGATTGACCTTGCGGTTGGTTGATTCATGCCGCGACAGGGCATAAATCGGTATCGAGGAACTGATACGTGACATCCACAGTGACGTCGAACCGGACTCTGTCAGGGTCGCAATGGCGCGCACGTCCAGATGGTTCGCGGTATACATGGACGCCATCGCGATTGCTTCGTCAACCTTTTCGAAGATATCATCGAGCCGATGCCTGGATTTGATCGCGCGGCTTTGCTGCTCGGCGTTCTGGCAAATATCCGACATCGCCTGCACCGTCTGACTTGGATAGGAACCGGTTGCGGTTTCCGCCGACAGCATGACCGCGTCAGTACCGTCGAGCACCGCGTTGGCAACATCGAAGACCTCGGCGCGCGTCGGAATCGGGTTGTCGCGCATCGACTCCATCATCTGCGTTGCGGTAATGGTCACACAATTAAAATCACGGGCCTTGCGGATAATTTCTTTTTGTACCGCGGGTAAATTAGCGTCACCGATTTCAACGCCTAGATCGCCGCGCGCAATCATCAGCGCATCCGAGGCTTGGATAATCTCCTCCAGATTTTCGAGCGCCTCGGCACGTTCGATCTTGGCCACCAGGCCTGCCGAACTTCCCTCTTCCTCGAGCAGCCTGCGCGCCTGGTTCATGTCGGCCGCATTTCTCGGAAATGATACCGCCAGGTAGTCGGCATCGATAAGTGCCGCAATCTTTAAATCAGCCTTATCCTTGTCGGTTAACACCTCGGCGGTCAAACCACCGCCTTTGAGATTGATACCCTTGTTGTCGGAAAGTTCACCACCCACCTGCACCGTGCAGTTAATTCGCGTGCCCTCGACGGCATCGACCTGCAGCACGATGCGACCATCATCGAGCATCAGGATATCGTCATTTTCGACATCCTGCGGAAGCTTCTTGTAGGTCACGCCGACTTGATGAATATCTCCTTCACCATCCGCACACCCGGTATCCAGGCAAAAACTGTCGCCGACCGCGAGCTCGATCGAGCCCTGTTTGAATTTTTCGAGCCGTATCTTGGGTCCCTGCAAATCGGCGAGGATTGCCAGGTGCCGGTTGTTTTCGAGACCGATACGGCGGATATTTTCGGCACGCAGCTTGTGTTCGTCCGCGGTACCGTGGGAAAAGTTGAGGCGCACGACGTCAACACCGGCCTTGATAAGACTATCGATGGCTGCGTCGGATTCCGTTGCCGGCCCCATCGTGGCGACAATCTTGGTTCTACGTTGAACTGCTCTCATAGTCAGAGTACCTCTGTTCCAGCAGGGTCACGGCTGGTAATTGTTTACCTTCCAGGAACTCGAGGAAAGCGCCACCGCCCGTTGATATGTATGAAATCTGATCCGATATTCCATACTTGTCGACTGCGGCCAGGGTATCACCCCCACCTGCGATCGAAAACGCGGATGAAGCCGCGATTGCTTGCGACAGCACCCGGGTGCCTTCACCGAACTGGTCGAACTCGAACACCCCGACCGGGCCGTTCCAGACGATGGTTGCCGCCTGCTGCATGATTTCGGCAAAGTGAGCTGCGGTTTGCGGCCCGATATCGAAAATCATGTCGTCATCTTCGACCTGCTCAACCGGTTTGGTTTGCGCGATAGCAGATTCCGAAAACGCCTTGCCACAAACCACATCTACAGGGATCGGGATTTCACGGCCCTGCGAGCGTGCCTGCTCCATCAGTCGTTTCGCCTCGGGGATCAAATCCTCCTCCACCAGCGATTTACCGACATTGTAACCCGCGGCCGCGATAAAGGTGTTAGCGATTCCACCCCCGGGGATGAGTTGATCAACCATCGCAGACAGCGAATCGAGCACAGTCAATTTGGTTGAAACCTTGGAACCACCTACGATTGCGACCACTGGGCGTTCAGGCCTATTCAGGGCCTTGCCCAATGCATCGAGCTCAGCCGCGAGTAACGGCCCCGCGCACGCAATCGGTGCAAACTGGCCTACGCCATGGGTCGACGCCTGTGCGCGATGCGCGGTACCAAATGCGTCCATGACGAAAATATCGCACAGTGCCGCATACTGTCGCGACAGGCTTTCATCATCAGACTTTTCACCGCGATTGAAGCGCACGTTTTCGAGTAGCACCAGCTCACCATCGGCGATGACAGGTGCCCGCTCGAGATAGTCGACTACCAGCGGCACCTCCTTACCAAGCGCATTACCGAGATAGCTTGCCACCGGCTGCATGGAAAACTGCGCCTCCGGATTACCCTCTTCCGGGCGCCCCAGGTGAGACATGATCATCAGCTGCGCACCCGCGTCGATACAGTGCCGGATGGTCGGCAGCGAAGCCTTGATACGCTGATCGCTGGAGACCTCGCCGTCCTTGATCGGGACGTTCAGGTCCTGGCGGATGAGAACACGTTTACCGGCCAGGTCAAGGCCGGTCAATTCAAGTACGGTCATTCTCAGTCTGAAATAGCACGCGCCATTTCAACGACCTTGCAGGAATAACCCCACTCGTTGTCGTACCACGAAATCAGCTTTACGAAAGTTTCGTCCATTTGAATCCCGGCTTCGGCATCGAAGGTCGAGGTACAGGCTTCGCCACGAAAATCGGTCGATACCACTTTATCTTCGGTATAGGCAAGCACGCCTTTCATCGGGCCTTCCGAGGCAGACTTCATCGCCGCACATATATCCTCGTAACTGGCATCTTTTTCCAGCTCAACCGTTAAATCGACAACCGACACGTCGGAAGTCGGTACCCGAAAGGCCATCCCGGTCAGCTTGCCGTTGAGTTCAGGCAATACCTTGCCCACCGCCTTGGCGGCTCCGGTCGACGACGGGATGATATTTTCAAGAATGCCGCGGCCACCGCGCCAGTCTTTCATCGAGGGTCCGTCCACTGTTTTCTGGGTTGCCGTTGCTGCGTGCACGGTGGTCATCAGGCCACGCTTGAGGCCGAAATTATCATTGATAACCTTGGCAATGGGTGCCAGGCAGTTCGTGGTACAGGAAGCATTCGATATAATGGCTTCGCCGGCATAGTTTTCGTCGTTGACACCAAATACGAACATCGGCGTGTCATCCTTGGAAGGCGCCGACATGATTACCTTTTTGGCGCCAGCGTCGATATGCTTCTGTGCGGTTTCCTTGGTCAGGAATAACCCGGTCGCTTCGATCACAATGTCGACATCAAGATCACCCCATTTCAAATCGGCCGGGTCGCGCTCGGCTGTCAGGCGGATGTTTTTGCCATTAACAACCAGCGTATTGCCCTCCACCGCGATATCGCCCTTAAACTTGCCGTGTACCGAATCATGCTTCAGCATGTAGGCCAGGTAATCAGGCTCGAGCAGATCGTTGATACCGACGACCTCAACATCGCTGAAGTCCTGTGCTGCACGGAACACCATGCGCCCGATTCGACCAAAACCATTTATGCCGACACGAATTGTCATTTGAATTTCTCCTGTAAGTTAAAAAAATCTAGTCTGTACCCAATAGGTCGTTTATCGCATCTACCACCTTATCAACGGTGAAACCGAAGTAGGCAAATAATTCTTTAGCGGGAGCCGATTCGCCGAAAGTGTCGATGCCGATGACAGTTCCATCCATACCGACATACTTGTACCAGCCGGCAGTTGCCGCCGCTTCTACAACAATGCGCGCGCTAACCGTAGGCGGCAGAACCGAATCCCGGTAATCCGCGGGTTGGCGATCAAATACCGCGGTACAGGGCATCGATACCACGCGTATATTTTCATTTTCAAGTGCTTCCGATTCGCAGGCCGCCATTGCCAGCTCGACTTCGGAGCCGGTGGCGATAATGATGACGTCGGGAGTCGCTTCACAATCTCGCAGAATATAGCCACCGCGCGCAATGGCTTCAATTTGTTCGGTCTCGCGCGGCTGATGTTTCAGACCCTGTCGCGAAAAAACGAGGCAACTGGGCCCGTCACGATGCTCGATCGCGGCTTTCCAGCTAACCGCGGTTTCCACGCTGTCGCAGGGACGCCAAAGCTGCATTCCAGGTAGCAGGCGCAAGGATGGCATATGCTCAACCGCCTGGTGCGTCGGGCCATCTTCACCGAGACCGATCGAATCGTGGGTATAGACAAAGATACTCTGGATCTTCATCAGCGCCGCCATGCGCAGTGCATTGCGCGCGTAGTCGGAAAAAACCAGGAAGGTGGCACCAAACGGAATAAAGCCACCATGCAGTACGATGCCGTTGAGCATTGCGGACATACCAAATTCCCGCACACCGTAGCTAACGTAATTGGCGTCGGGTGATTCAGCACCCATCGGCTTGAACCCGGACCACTCGGTCAAATTAGAGCCTCCCAGGTCTGCAGAACCACCAAACAGTTCAGGCAATAACGGCGCATAGGCTTCAAGCGCGGCCAGTGAAGACTGTCGGGTGGCCTTGTTTTCGGCAGCCTCGTCCAGTTCGGCGATAAATGCCTGCGTGGCTTCCTCCCAGTTTTCCGGCAACTCGCGATTTAAACGGCGTTCGAATTCCGCGGCCAGTTCCGCATGTTCTTCTTTATACGCGGCAAACCTGGTGTTCCAGGCATCTTCCTTGACCTGGCCTGCCTGGCGATGATCCCAACCCTGGTAGACTTCTTCAGGCACCTCGAAAGCTTCGGCTTCCCAGTTCAACTCAACCCTGGTCAACGCAACCTCTTCTTCACCGAGTGGAGCGCCATGGCAGGCGTGTCCACCGGCCTTGTTGGGGGCGCCGAATCCGATGATCGTCTTACAGCAAATTAAAGAAGGTTTGGCAGTAATCGCGCGTGCAGCCTCTATCGCGATCTTGATTTCATCCGGGTCGTGTCCATCTACTTCGATCACGTGCCAGCCGTAGGCTTCGAAACGTTTCCCGGTATCGTCGAGAAACCAACCTTCCACCTTGCCATCGATAGAAATACCATTGTCATCCCAGAATGCGATCAGCTTGCCAAGTCCAAGGGTACCCGCAAGCGAACAGGCTTCGTGCGAAATACCTTCCATCATGCATCCATCGCCCATGAAAACATAGGTAAAGTGATCGACGATATTGTAATCGCCGCGGTTAAATGTAGCCGCTAGTGCTCGCTCGGCAATCGCCATACCCACGGCATTTGCGATTCCCTGGCCTAGTGGCCCGGTAGTGGTTTCGATCCCTGGCGTATAACCGTGCTCGGGATGCCCCGGCGTCTTGGAGTGCAGCTGGCGAAAATTCTTAAGATCTTCAATCGTGACGTCGTAACCGCTCAAATGCAGCACCGAATACGGCAACATCGAGCCATGCCCATTCGACATGACAAAGCGGTCCCGATTGCTCCATTCCGGGTTTGCCGGGTTATGGCGCATGAAGTCGTTAAACAGTACTTCAGCGATGTCAGCCATCCCCATCGGTGCACCCGGATGCCCGGAATTGGCCCTTTGCACTGCATCCATACTTAAAGCGCGGATTGCATTGGCAAGCGTTTTACGTGATGACATTGACCATCCTCAAAATCGATTTTTCAACATAACTTCTTGATTTATAATTATTATTTTCTGGCCGCACAATATTAACTGACATCTCGGGCCAAGGCTTGAGCTTAACCACAGCACACCCCCTGACGACAAGGCGCGATATTCTCTCGTAAATGTAAATTGACAGCAACTCATAATATTTTTATGTCTATCCATTTAACCTATAACGCTTTAATCAGGACTGTTATTTTCCATCGCGTTCCCTATAATGCCTTTTTTCGATTTTTGGGTTGGGGAGTAATCATGTCGAGTTCATATATTTTTACATCGGAATCCGTATCCGGGGGTCATCCAGATAAAATGGCGGATCAGATTTCTGATGCAGTGCTCGATGCCCTGCTCGAACAGGACCATCGCTCCCGCGTGGCCTGCGAGACCCTGGTAAAAACAGGCATGGTGTTGCTGGCCGGCGAAATCACCACCAATGCCGAAGTCGATATGGAAGCGCTGGTGCGCAAAACGGTCTGCGATATTGGCTACGATAATCCGGAATGCGGCTTCGACGGTAAAACCTGCGCGGTGCTTACCGGTCTCGGCAAGCAATCGGGCGATATCGCGATGGGTGTCGATGAATCTGACGACAAGCAACAGGGCGCCGGTGACCAGGGACTGATGTTCGGTTATGCCTGCAACGAAACCGATGTACTGATGCCGGCACCAATCACTTATTCCCACCGACTGGTGCGCAAACAATTCGAACTGATGAAAGCCGGCGAGCTGGACTGGTTGCTGCCCGACGCCAAGAGCCAGGTGACTTTGCGTTACGAAGATCACAAACCCATCGGAATCGAGGCGGTGGTATTGTCAACCCAGCATAAGGAATCGGTGGACTTGAAAACGCTGCGCGAAGCGGTAATCGAAACCATTCTGAAACCGGTGCTGCCGGAAGAATGGTTGGCGCAGTGTAAAAACGAAAATATACACGTTAATCCAACCGGTCGCTTCGTCATCGGTGGGCCGGTGGGTGACGCGGGCCTGACCGGACGCAAGATAATCGTTGACACCTATGGCGGTATGGCTCGCCATGGCGGCGGTGCTTTCTCGGGCAAAGACCCTTCCAAGGTCGATCGCTCGGCAGCCTACGCGGCTCGCTACGTGGCCAAAAACATTGTCGCGGCCGGGATCGCCGACCGCTGCGAGGTCCAGGTCTCTTACGCGATCGGGGTTGCCGAACCAACTTCGATCAGTGTCGACACTTTCGGCACCGGGCGCATCGACGACAGCCGCATTATCACGCTGATTCGAGATCATTTCGACCTGCGACCCAAGGGCCTTATCGCAATGCTCGACCTGCTGAAGCCAATCTACCAGCCCACGGCTGCCTACGGTCATTTCGGCCGTGAAGATCTTGACCTGAGCTGGGAACGCACCGACAAGGCCGATGTGCTGAAATCCGAAGCGGGCTTGTAGCCGCACTGGTTCCGATCACGACTGATCCAAATTGACAGTCAGCCGTATATAGATACAATATGTGCCCCCGATTTTTACATTCGGGGTAGGTTTGCGAGGAGCGCTGCGACAGCTTGGCTGCCAGGCTCGCCCACCTGATCAATCCAACGGCGCTCATAAATAGTTTGGAGATTATTTATGAGTGCTAACGCCAAAGACGTGATTAAAGAAGATTTCAAGGTCGCCGACCTCGGGCTTGCTTCCTGGGGTCGCAAGGAAATAGCGATTGCCGAAACCGAGATGCCCGGCCTGGTATCGCTGCGCAGCAAATACGGTAGCGAGCAGCCTTTAAAAGGCGCACGCATCGCCGGTTCGCTGCACATGACCATTCAAACCGCGGTTCTGATTGAAACCCTGGTTGCGCTTGGCGCCGAAGTGCGCTGGGCTTCGTGCAACATCTTTTCTACCCAGGATCACGCTGCGGCCGCAATCGCAGAATCCGGTGTTCCCGTATTTGCGATCAAGGGTGAGTCGCTTGAAGATTACTGGCAGTACACTCACAAGATCATGGAATGGCACGACGGCGGCACCCCCAACATGATTCTTGATGATGGTGGTGACGCGACCATGCTGATCAACCTCGGTAGCAAGGCGGAGAAAGACATTTCCGTTCTCGACAACCCGGGCACCGAAGAAGAAGTCATCGCCTTTGCGTCGATCAAGGCAAAACTGGCCGAGTCACCCAACTGGTACTCGAATATCCTGAAAAACATCAAGGGTGTTACCGAAGAGACAACTACCGGCGTGCATCGCCTGTACCAGATGCAAGCTCGAGGTGAACTACCTTTTCCTGCATTTAATGTTAACGATTCGGTCACCAAGTCCAAGTTCGACAACCTCTACGGTTGCCGTGAATCGCTGGTCGACGGCATCAAGCGCGCCACCGACGTCATGGTCGCCGGCAAAGTCGCGCTTGTACTCGGCTACGGCGATGTCGGCAAGGGCTCGGCGCAATCACTGAAGGGCCTGGGTGCTACCGTAATGGTTGCCGAGATCGATCCGATCTGTGCCCTGCAGGCCGCGATGGAAGGCTTTCGCGTGGTCACCATGGACGACGCCTGCAGCCAGGTCGACATCTTTGTCACCGCAACCGGAAACTTCAATGTTATCCGCAAGGATCACATGGAACAGATGAAAGACCAGGCGATAGTCTGCAACATCGGTCATTTCGATAACGAAATCCAGGTTGCCGAGATGAAAGAGTACCAATGGGAAAACATCAAGCCCCAGGTTGATCACATCATCTTTCCGGACGGCCGACGCATCATCCTGCTGGCCGAAGGACGCCTGGTAAATCTGGGTTGTGCCACCGGTCATCCGAGTTTCGTTATGTCGAACTCGTTCACCAACCAGGTGCTGGCACAGATGGAAATCTTCTGCAATCCAGGGAAGTATCAGAACGAAGTCTATGTCCTGCCCAAGCATCTTGATGAAGAAGTTGCACGTCTGCATCTCGATAAAATTGGCGCCAAACTGACCAAGCTGACCCAGGAGCAGGCCGATTATATCGATGTCAAGGTCGAGGGTCCGTACAAGCCTGAACAGTACCGATACTAGATAATATCTCCGACTATGCGGATTCCCCGCGTATATATCGGAGCAGAGCTTGTCGTTGGTGAGGAAGTCTTACTAGACAAGTCTCAAAGTCATTACCTCAAGCACGTGCTGCGCCTGAAACCGGGCGCAGCACTGCTGTTGTTTAACGGCCTGGAAGCGATCGACTACAGTGCAACACTCCAGATCGAAGGGAAACAGGTCAGGGCCACGATTAACTCTGCACTGGCCTTGCAAACCGAGTCCGGACTTGATTGCGAAATAATCCAGGCAATGGGGCGCAACGATCACATGGACTGGGTGATTCAGAAGACCACCGAACTCGGCGTTAACCGCATTGCGATTTTTAATGCAGAGCGCACGCAATCTCCGATGAAATCCACACAACTTGAAAAAAAGCTGCTTCACTGGCGCGGGGTTGCTATCAGTGCCTGTGAACAAAGCGGTCGTGCAGTTATACCGGCACTCGATTTTCATCCTGATCTGGAGCAGGCTATTGCAGCCTCGAGTAGTGAATCAGGATTGTTACTGGATTTTAATGGCGCTGCACTCACCTCGGCTTTACAACCGCTCCCGCAATCGATATCAATTCTGCTCGGACCGGAAGGTGGCCTCACCCGTCCCGAGATTCAGCTCGCGAAAACTGCCAATTTTATCTCGGTCAGGCTTGGTCCCCGGGTTTTGCGCACCGAAACCGCGGCCACGGCTGCACTTGCGATCGTCCAGTCGGCAGTTGGTGATTTAGGTTAGTCTGCAATCCATCCTGGAGAAGATGACTTTACAGACAACGGGAAGATATTAAGCCTTTAGTTCCTCCAGGCGCCCGGGGTTGAACTCGCGCTTGAGGTCGGCAATGATTTTATCCAGGTCCGGGATTACCCTACCAAGTTGATCATCGTCTACCCGTGCCACCAGGTATTCACTCAAGCCCTCGTCATTACCGGATTCCATGCTATCGGCTTCCGCCAGGTAGGCACGCGGAATATCCTGCATATGAATTCCAAGATAGGGCAGCTCAGGATCTTTTTCCGGATTATAAATGATAGCGATTCTTGCGCGTGGTCCTGTTTGCGCAGTATTCACGCCGCACATTTGTTCGACCACGACCACCGGAATATAAACCCCGCGCCATAGCACAACCCCGCTGAACCACTCACTGCTGTCTGATAACTGGCGTGGTGTCGAGTAGCCAATTATTTCGGCTACTGCCGAGTTCGGCACCAACAGGTTAAGCGTTGTCAGTGGCAGCAACATACATCGCACCGATGTTGACTTGTTATTCATGAGCTATTTCCGTCACCTGGCTCCCAGCGCAGTTTGGATATTTTCGATCAATTCTTCTTCCTGGTAAGGCTTGCCCATGTAATTGTTTACCCCAATTTCAAAAGCGCGATCACGGTGTTTTTCCCCGGTGCGTGAGGTGATCATAATGATCGGAATTCGGGAAAAGTTTTCTTCGTTTTGCATATGCGTTGCCAGTTCAAACCCGTCCATGCGTGGCATTTCGATATCCAGCAACATTACATCCGGGCGCAGATCCTGCAGTTGCGCAAGCGCATCAACACCGTCTTTTGCGGTGATTACCTCGTAATTATGCCGTTCGAGTAATTTGCTGGCGACCCGACGCATCGTGATCGAGTCATCGACCACCATGACGATGTCGCGCTTATTCGAATGGCCTGTGTCTTGCTGCTGGTAAACAATTTTGACAGCGTTGGCGGCACCTTGTCTAACCAGGCCGTTTATATCAAGAATCAGAACAACGCTGCCGTCAGCAAGAATACTCGCTCCGGAAAGGGCCTTGACCTGGCTTAATTGCTTGCCCAGCGATTTAACCACGATCTCACGGTTACCGATGATCTCATCAACATGCAATGCGATCCGGACATCCCCGGCTCGACCAAAAATAATGGGCAGTTTTTCATTGTCGCCGGAGGGCTTAAACGGAACCCCGGTATCGACCAGCTCCGCAAGGTTATAAAGCACGAACTGCTGTCCGGCATACTCGATTTCGGGATTATCCTGTTGATAGTATTCAAGCACCTGCCGGGCTTCCAGGCGGGTGATACCCTCGATATTCATCAGCGGTATCGCGTAAGTTTCTTCACTGGCACGCACCAGGATTGCCTGGTTGATTGAAAGCGTAAACGGGAGGCGCGCAATAAATGTCGTTCCCTGCGGGTTAGTTTCAATCTGCAGGGTTCCGCCAAGCTGTTTGATCTCGATATCGACTACATCCATACCGACACCGCGCCCCGAAAGCTGGGTTACGTGTTCGGCGGTACTAAAACCCGGTTCCAGGATGTACTGCACCAGGTCGGCATCAGTTGCCTGGTGCCTTTTATCAAGCAGTCCCAGCTGTACCGCGCGACTGCGCACCTTGTCAAGGTCTACGCCGGCCCCATCGTCACTGACTCGAATGATGATATCGGAACCGTCACGGGTTATGTCGATCGATATTTTCCCGCTTTCGTCTTTGCCTCTTTTAACCCGTTCAACCGGGGTTTCAATACCATGCGACAGGGCGTTACGAATAATATGTTCGAGTGGTGCGACCATGCGATCGAGCACCTTGTTGTCGACCTCGTTTTCCTCGCCAGTAATTATGAGGTCGGCTTTTTTACCCAGCTCCTGGCTGCTTTGCCTGACTAGTCGGCGCAGGCGTGACAGCAAACCTGAAAACTTGACCATCCGGCTTTTGATCAATCCATCCTGCAGGTCAGCATTTACCCTTGATTGTTGCAATAAAAGTGTTTCAGAATCGCGCACCTGCTCGCCCAGCATGGCTTGCAAACTGGACAGATCGTTAACCGATTCGCCCAGCGAACGCGACAGCTCCTGTATCATCGTATAACGGTCCATCTCGAGAGGATCAAATTCACCCTTTCGCTCGGACTCGGAACGGTGACTAAAATGAATTTGAGCATCGGTCTCCGCTTCGAGGTTACGCAGCTGTCCCTTGAGTCGTGCAATAGTCTGCCCCAGTTCGCCGAGGTAGGAACCCAGACCTGCGACCTGTTGCTCCATGCGCGCCCGGTAGATACTAACCTCGCCTGCCGAATTTACCAGGTTGTCGAGCAGGTCCGAACGAACCTTGATGACATCTTGCGACGGACGCTCCAGGGTTGAGAGTGGCTCACCCGGCAGGTTTTCACTGACGATGTCGATATCTTCGCTATCCATATCGAAGCCACTGTCTTCATCGTCTGTGTCTTCACTATGCCCATCAGCTTCACCACGGCGTAAGTCCTTCAGGAATTCAACCAGGCGCTCGGAATTACTCATCTGCTTCCCTTCCTGCGCTTCGACCACCTGTTGATGAAGCAGGTCAAAACAATCCTTCAGCAATTCGATCAGGTTTTCATTTTTGTCTACACGCCCATCGATTACCGCGATAAACATCGATTCCATCTCATGCGAGAGGTTGCTGATTTCCTCGAGCTCGGCCATACGAGCGCCACCCTTGAGCGTATGCAGGTAGCGTTGCAGTTCCATTACCGCGTTATAGTCCTGGGCACCCGTTTCATCGGATTTTTGTTGCGACCACTGGTGCAAAGTATTGTCACTCATTTCCAGCAATTCATTCGCCTCATCGACGAAAATAGTTAGCAGCTCGGTATCCTGTTCCCGCTCGAGCGATTCACTTATCTTCGTCAGGGTATCAATGAATTCGCCACTCGGTCCCGCCTCGTCTTCAGGGATTTCAACAGTATGTTCTTCGAAATCTTCGGCCAGAGCCTTGAAACTAATCTCGAGATCTTCGTTGATAGCCGGGAGCTGTCGACTAGCGACTAATTCTTTGGTCATGCGCAGGAGCTCGATCTGGCCCTGGCGATAAAGGGCCACAATTTCGTCATCAAGGGCCATCTTTTGTGCGATTGCGATTTTAAGGGGTTTTTCCATTAAACCGGCCAGTTTGCCGATAGTGCGGATATCCGCGGTGCGCGAGGCACCGTGAATCGTGTGGAGCGAGCGATAGATTTCTTCGCCAGGAATCAGTTCATGGATTTGTTCCGCATGATCAAGGGCGAAACTTATTATGCCGAGGTGCTGTTCTACCTCTTGCTGGTAAATTGTCAGCAACTCCGGGTCGAACGACAGGCCGGTTGGTTCTGGCGGCTCTTGGTCTTTGGGCTCGCTCTCCCCTGCCTCTTCGCCAGGCACCGGGCTCGCTGTCGTGTCGACGAAAGGGTCGGGGGGGTACTCCTGTTCAGTATCCGGTGCGGACTCGGGTGTCTCCGAGCTCTCGATTTCCCCCGCCGAAACCTGCTTTACTATTTCTTCAGGATCGCCAGGTTCCAGGGATGCCGTTTCAATTTCGGGTGACTCCAGCTCTGCCGCCTCGGTCTCGGGCGCAGCATGCTCTATTGCTTCATCTTCTGACGACTCCAGCTCTGCTACTTCGACTTCTGATAACTCGGACTCTATCGGTTCGGCTTCGACCTCGATCGACCCAGGCTCTAGAGCTCCGGTATCGAACGGCTCGATATCCATTGCCTCGACCTCGGACAACTCAAACTCTATAGCTCCAGCCTCGAACGGCTCAAGGTCCGTTGCTTCAGTCCCAGACAACTCGGGCTCTATTGCCTCGGCCTCGGGCACAGCATGCTCTATTGCTTCATCTTCTGACGACTCCGGCTCTGCTACTTCGACTTCTGACAACTCGGACTCTATCGGCTCGGCTTCGGCCTCGATCGAACCAGGTTCTAGAGCTCCGGCATCGAACGGCTCGATATCCGTTACCTCGACCTCGGACAACTCAAGCTCTATAGCTCCAGCCTCGAACGGCTCAATGTCCGTTGCTTCAGTCCCGGACAACTCGGGCTCTATTACCTCGGCCTCGAACGGCTCCAGGTCAGTATCATCACTCTCGATCCCTGCTCCCGCGGCTGATTCCACTGCCAGGGGAGCGGCTTCAGCAGTTTCTTCGGCAAAAGCATCATCGAGGGATTCAGCGAGGAAATCTTCGCCCATGGTTTCGATCCAGATGGCCTCATTCGGAACAGGCTCGACATCATCAATAGCCAAAGCCTGGATTTCTTCAGCTTTGTTGCTTGTATGCTCCTCGGCCTGTTTCGAGTAATCGGTCGCCACATTGAACTCTTTCTCTGCTGCAGATGAACCAGATTCGTCTACGGAACTCTCTGTTTCGAACTCGAGCGGGTTTGATCCGGATTGCATCAACTGGGTATCGTCCAGGTCGGAGATCCTGGCCGCAAGCTCAGTGTTACTGCGCTGTTCACGAACCTGATCGCCGGTCACCTCGAAACTCTCCAGATCTACCTGCACGGTGTCCGGTTCAATTTCATCGAGTATCATCTGGTTCATTCTTTGCGGAGGAATAACCTGGGTGGTTGAACCGAGCTCGAGTCCCGTCCTTTGGGATTCATCGTCATCGGTAATTCGGTCATAGGGTGATTCAATTGCAGTGTCTGTCCCGGTGTGATCTATCAGCAATTGGTCGGCCTTGAACTCGGCCAATGCCCGGGCCAGGCCTCTCAGGTAACCAATATCAGACTTAGGCGTCTCCGAAGTCTTTAACTCGTTAACCAGTTCCTTCAATGCCTCAGTTGCGCTGCCCACCGCTTCTATCGCCTGCTTGCCGGGAGCAATCGTTTTATCGATAATTCGATTCAATAATTGTTCGTAATCCCAGGCAAACTCGCCAATCTTCATTGCACCGACGAGACGGCCACTACCTTTGATGGTGTGAAAGGCGCGGCGGATATTTTTTACCGCGTTCTCATCTTCCGGGTGCAGCAACCAGTCCTGTTGCAAACGCGCGATGTTTTGTGCCTCTTCCCCGGCTTCCTCAAGATAAATCTCGAGAATTTCCGGGTCGCTATCCGGCTTCAAAACCTGCAAATCCTCCTCGACCGACTCGACTTCAATACGAACTTCGGCCGGAGTGACAGCGGCGCCGGCTTCAATTTCTGTCGACCGGTCAGAAGTGTCATCTTGTACTAATTGGACCTGTTCAGGAAGATTGTCCAAAGCGGTGACAGCTGGCACTGTTTCCACTCCGATTTCGGGCTCTGCTGTGTCAGCATCAGCCTCGATCGTGATTTCAGGCTCAACATCGTCTTCGACAGCAGCGATTACTACTTCATCGCTTTTGTCATCCTCGGCCTCGATATGTACATTGGACAGCAACTCTTGCAGTTGCACGTCGGCAAAGTCGAGGATATTGCCAGCATCGCTGCGATGTTCGCCAAGCGCTTCGAGATAGTACTCGAGGCTAACCACAACCTGTGATAACGCGTCCAGTCTTTTAGCTTCCATAAATTCAACAATGTCGTAGCCTTTTAAGTAGGCGAGCAGCCCATCGACCACGGCAACCGCACGATGCTGATTCATCAACTGAAGCGCTCCCCTGGATTCACCCATCAGGGCTACGCAGAGATCAATATTTTCACTGCGACCCGGATCCTTGATAAAGTCGAGGATTGCATTTTTGGTTTTCTGAATGTCATCAAGCGCCGCGGTAACTACCGCCGTTAATACGCTATCAAGTTCGTAGTCTCTCGAGACGTCGGATTCAGATCTTGGCTCCTCCGCATCAACCGGTTGACGTTTTTGCATTTGCTCAAGCGCCTGCTCAACCTGGAGTAATTCCGCTGCCATCGATAGCAGCCTCTCTTCATCGGCAACTTGATTGCCAGAGACGATTTCCTTAACAATAGCACTCTGGTCTTCAATTAATTGTCGCTGCGAACCCAGCCCAATCATCGCCAGCGTGTCGGAGATGACGTGCATCTCATGGGGCAGATCTTTGAGTGCCTCGACTCTCGATAAATCTCCGTTAACGTATACCTCGAGGGTCGACTTAATGGTCTCAATATCGGCTTTAACAGCTTCAGACACGGTTTTCAATACGGCCTGGTTTGGGCCGGCGATGTTACTCAGCACTTCGCTGCGTACGGATTCCGAAGGCAGGAACTGCTCTAGTCGATAAGCAGTTTTTATCGCTTTCGCCTTGGGTCCATCGCATTCCGGCTGAGCGATATAAAATAAAAAATTCTTGATCAACTCGATCGGTTGACGCTTGAGTAAGCCACGCTCGCCGATTATCAGGATTACCCTGAACAAGGCATCGACTTTGCCGAGCAAATTCTTTATCGATACCCCGAGCTCAAGTTTCTGGCGTGCGACCGATTCGACAAGTGCTCCTATTATCCACCAGATTCGGGCTATCTGTTCGGAAGAAGACCGCTCCTCCAGGGTTTCACAAATCTTCTCGAGGCGCTTCAGGCTCTCTTCAACCGATTGATCCCTGATCACGTTGACCAGCGCAATCTGGTAAACCGGGCGTAACTTTTTTGCGAGAAGCCTGGATGCCTGATTATGGTCGTTGTCGATTGACTCTAGCCTGGCTTCTTCCTGGTGCATCGAAAGATCGGGCAGAAAAAGTAGTTTTTCGGAAAACAAATCCTGGTTTCTGACCGCGCGAATATCATTCAATAGCGGTAATATAGCGATCGGAATATCACGATAGCCTGACTGAATATGTTCCAGGTAATCGGGTAACTGCAACACTGCTCGCAGCATTACTTCGAGGGCCTGTTCACCCTTTTCCTGCTTGTTGTCGATAATGAAATCCGCTAGCGATACCATTTCATCGGTTAACATCGCGGCGCCATACTGCTCGATCATCATCAACACGCCCTGAATAACGCCCAGCCTTTCCTTGACGGCTGCCAGCAACGCGTCATCGTCTTCTTCGATATAAATCTTGAGGTCGGTCTTGATATCAGACAGGTTGTCATCGATGGATTTCTTGACCCACCCAAGTGCACTCTGCTTGATTGAATTTTCCGGGGAGCTCATCGAATCGTCTATTTTTCCGCTTCGGACTCTAGGCCCAGCGCGGCAAGATCATCGGCGTCTTGCACCATGGTACTTTCGAGCGGATCAACACCGGGAAGCTTGAAGCCAGCAACAGAAGTCTGCATCTCTTTGACCATGTCAGATAATTCGCCAATCGAGCCCGAAGCCTGGTTCGAACCTTCCGAGGTCTTGGCGGTAATTTCCTGTATCACATCCATGGTTTCGGTAATTTTTACACTATCCTGGGCCTGGTCACGCGTTGAGTCCGATATCTCCAGAATGCGCTGTGCCAGGTTCATCGAAACCTGTTCAATACGATCCAGCGCGCCCCCCGCGTTTTCAGTCAGCTTGGCTCCCTTTACAACGTTGGCGGTACTTTGTTCCATCGAAACCGTGGCTTCGTTGGTATCCGCCTGGATAGTCTTTACCAGGGCCTCGATTTGCTTGGTTGCGTCACCAGTCCTTTCTGCGAGTCTCTGTACTTCATCAGCCACCACCGCAAAGCCGCGTCCTGCCTCGCCCGCCATCGACGCCTGGATTGCGGCATTCAGGGCAAGAATGTTGGTCTGGTCGGATATCTCGGTAATCAGGTTTACTATGTCCCCAATTTCCTGTGACGATTCACCCAGCCGCTTGATACGCTTGGAAGTTTCCTGAATCTGCTCGCGAATGGTCTCCATACCTTCGATAGTCTGGCGTACGGTTTCACCACCCTTATGCGCAATACTGACAGACTTTCGTGCCACTTCTGCCGAGTCAGCCGCTCTCTCGGAAACCTGCGACATAGACTTCGAAATCTCGGTAACAGCATTACTGGCCTTGGTTATCTGTTGAGCCTGCGCTTCACTGGCCTCGGCCAGTTCGCCGGTCATGCTCTGAGTTTTTCGAACCGCAGCCCGTACCTGGTTGGCAGTATTGTTAATGGTGCCGACCAGGTCACGCAACGCGTCTATCGAGTAATTAACCGAGTCGGCGATCGCTCCGGTTATGTCTTCGGTTACGGTGGTATGAGTAGAGAGGTCACCGTCGGCAAGATTCGTCATTTCGTCGAGCAGTCGCAGGATAGCGCGCTGGTTTTTCTCATTTTGATCCTGTGATTCTGACAGGCTGGCATGGGATCCACGTGAGATGATGACGATCAGCAACAATAAAAGTAAAACCGCGAACAGTCCGACCGCATATCCAGCCAGGATGAGTGACTTTCTTGCCTCACCACCGCGTTCAAGGGCCTTGATCAAACCGCCGGAAGCAGATAGCAGCAGCGGGCTCAATTCATCAATTTTCAATGCCGCTTCATGCACTTTAAATATCTGCGCCGAATTATCGAGAATTTCACGCACATTCTTGCGCACCACGGAGTAAAGATCTGCAAACTGCAACAGGTTGCCAACCACGGTTGGGCCGGTAAATTTGGTAATCCCCTGCGAGGAATCCCCTTCAAGCATTGCTAATAATTGTGCCTCTATCTGGGTGGCTTCCGTAGAAAAGCGCTCGGCAGCCGTCATAACCACTTCACCATCAGTCAGTATCTGATTGAGGCTATGTTCGATGCCTCGAATAAGTATGACCTGGCGCGCAGCGAGGGCAATATTCCTGCGTGGCGCCCCCGATTTGACCAACTCTTCGACCACACGATCGGATAACGAAATGAGTTCCGGTAATGACTCGTTAATTTGCGTCACGTAGTCACTAACTGTCGCGATCGATGTTTTTGCCGCCACTACGGTAGCAATATGCTTGTCATAATCATTCCAGATCGACTTCACATTCGAGAACTCAACCGAGAATTCCTCGGGTAAAGCGGGCAATTCCTGGGTTGCATCTCCATTATTAAACCTGTCCAGGGTATCGAGATAGCGATTCTGATTCTCGCCCAGTCGATCGAATGCACGCTCCTGGCCTGCGGCTGCTTCCAGTGCATTGACTGCAATTTGCTGCGATATAACCTGCTGTTCCGAGGCGATAGTAGTATAGAGTTTGTTGTTACGCGCCTGGCCGCTTTCGATACTGAACAACACCACCATTGCCAACACCGACAAAATCAGCAACGCGCCAACAGCAACTGCTTTTTTATTGACAGAACTGCCACGCTGCCCGACAGACGGGGCAAAGCCCGATTTTGTTCCGGGAAGCAGGTTTTTGATTTTATCTAACACTACTATTGTTTCCTCGATACCTCGTCAAGCGCCTTAAACGACTCGTAAAAAATGTTCGGCCCTGGTTAATTTCTTGACACTAAACACGTTCCACTGACGCACCTGGTCAACAAATGTTCCCGCAAGATAGGCACCCATCGTACCCGTGTCCGGCATAACTTCCTGCCGGTGCTCTTCAGGTTTAAAACGTCTCAGTCCAAAAACTTCGTCTACCAGTAATCCCGCAACCACACCCGACTTGTTGATAACAAGAATCCTGCTTTGCTTGCTAATCCGTGTTGGTTCTCCGTAAAGAAATCCATTCATATCCAGTACCGGTATCAAGTTGCCACGAACATTAGCCAGGCCCTTGACCCAGTGTGTTACCCCTGGCACCCGTATTGTTTCCGGGGGTGGCAATATTTCGCTAACGTCATCCATCTTTGCCAACAGGGGGATGCCGTTTATCAAAAACCCGATTCCAATCCAGTCATCGACAACCGTCTTGGCGACCGGCAGGCCAGCGGAATTTCTACGACAGCGCGAGTCGATTTCTTTTAGAATTTCAAATGCTGAGGCAATGGGCATGGATTCGCGGTCCCGTTCAATCGTCGTAACCGCGATCGAAACCCATAACCTTATTGATTCGTTCGATCAAATCTTGTTCATCTGCCGGTTTGACGATATAGTCTCTCGCGCCCTGGCGCATACCCCAGATCTTGTCGGTTTCCTGATCCTTGGTAGTTATGATAATCACGGGAATTGCAGAGGTTTCCGGGTTACGGCTGAGATCACGCGTCGCCTGAAAACCATTCTTTCCCGGCATTACCACGTCCATTAATATGCAATCGGGTTTAGTCTCGATTGCTTTCTCAATTCCTTCTTCACCATTCTTGGCAACTGAAACCTCGATATCGTTGTTTACAAGCATGCTCTTGAAAACGTGAACTTCGGTCGGAGAATCATCGATAATTAATACATGCGTCATTCTAAACTTTCCTCAGTCTCCGTTAACCGTATCCATCTAACCGACATGCGTCGTTATCGCGTTGATTAAATCTTCTTTGGAAAATGGTTTGGTCAGGTATTTTTCTGATCCGACAATGCGGCCGCGCGCACGATCAAAAATGCTGTCTTTGCTTGAGAGCATGATGACCGGGGTAGCCTTGAAGGTTTGATTGTTTTTAATCAGTGCGCAGGTCTGATAACCATCGAGGCGCGGCATCATAATGTCGACGAAGATGATATCGGGCTTATGCTCGGTAATTTTTGCCAGGGCCTCGAAACCGTCGATGGCGGTAACCACCTCGCAGCCCACTTTTTTTAACAGGGTTTCGGCACTGCGGCGGATGGTTTTGCTGTCGTCAATAACCATGACCTTAACGTTCAGGTTGGCCGATTGCTCTGTTCCATCTGCTATCTGAGACTCGGTATTCACTTAACCCCCAATAATTATAAGTGGAGTATCCCCACTTTATAAGGACATGATTATATGGATATTTATATGTTAAACCAGTGATTTAATATAACTACATGATGTAAATTCTACGATTTTAGTCCGAGATTCACTGGCTATTTTCTAAAATTCCATTACCCTCAAAAGTAGTTCAATAAAGGGGTTTTAACAAGCAGCATCAAGCTCCAGCCTGCTTTACGCAGGTGCAATTTTTTAATGTGCCTGGGCGGTTTAATTCATTAAAATTTGTAAATCGCATCCGATTTATCAATACACTTGATCTATCTCATTTATGCCTAAAGTTCGTAAGCTCGGAATCGTGATGGACCCGATCGAGGCCATCAAACCCTGGAAAGATTCAAGCCTCGCCATGTTGCTTGAGGCGCAGGCGCGAGGCTGGCAGATATTTTATTTTCAGCTTAGCGACATATTCTTAGATAACGGCATCGCCATGGGTCAGTTCAAGACGCTTAAACTATACGACGACAACCAGCACTGGTTTGACTACGGCGATGCAGATCACTGTCGACTGAGCGATCTGGATGTCATCCTGATGCGCAAGGATCCTCCCTTCGATCTCGAGTATATTTATTGCACTTATATGCTCGAGCAGGCAGAAGAAAGCGGCGTGCTGGTGGTTAACAAACCTGCTAGCCTGCGTGACTGCAATGAAAAGCTTTTTACGCGCGTCTTCCCGGAATGCTGTGTCGACACCCTGGTCAGCCGTGACGCTGCAATCCTGAGAGGTTTCATAGAGCAACACCGGGATATCATTATCAAGCCGCTCGACGGCATGGGTGGCCAGTCGATTTTCCGGGTGCAGGCGGGCGACCCCAATACCAATGCGATCATCGAAGCCGTTTCGAAACATGGCCAGTCACAAACCATGGTACAACGTTATATTCCCGAGATCCGCGACGGTGACAAACGCATTTTGTTAATCGATGGCGTTGCAATACCTTACGCCCTGGCGCGCCTGCCTGCGGCAGGCGAGAATCGCGGCAACATCGCTGCCGGTGCGAGCACACGAGGACAACCATTAAGCGAGCGTGATCAATGGCTATGCGACCAGATCGGTGACGAGCTGCGCAAGCGCGGCTTACTGTTTGTGGGGATCGATGTAATCGGTGATTACATCACTGAAATCAATGTTACCAGTCCGACTTGCATCCGCGAACTGGACAGCGATTTTGACATTAACATCAGCGCAGACCTTTTTGAGTGCATCGAGCAACGCCTTCCAGCCTGACCTGCCTGTTTTTACTCGCCTTAATCCTTAGCGGTTGCGAACCTCGACAGCATCTCGTCGAACAGCATCTGCTCGAGTTCGGCACCATCATCAAGATTACGATGATTACCGGGGACCTGAATCATGCCGAGCGTTTACTCACCGAAATCGAGCACCGACTAAGCATCCACCGCGAGCAATGGCACGCCTGGGAAGATAGTGATCTGACCCGCTTCAACGCAGCACTGGAGCAAAATTCGACAGCGCAGGTACCGGCAAGCCTGGCCCCGTTATTACAGCTAAGCCGGGATTATTACTATGTCACCAACGGCCTTTTTAACCCCGCACTCGGGAGGCTCATAGCCGCATATGGATTTCATGGCCGCGAGGCCGACATGAGCATGGTCGCGACAATCAGGGGTGAAATTCCCGGAATGCATAATCTAAACATCGACAGTGAAATTGCCGTTAGCAGCAATCCGCATTTACAGATCGACCTCGGCGGAATAGCCAAGGGCTACGCGGTGGGATTAATCAGTCGTTACCTGGACGACAATGGCATCGATCACTACATTATCAACGCGGGTGGTGATATGGCAATCGCGGGGAATCGGTTTGGTCGTCCCTGGCGAATAGGTATCCAAAATCCATTTGCACCCGGTGTTGTCGCAAGCCTTGAAATCGAGGGTAAACATAACCTGTTTACCTCGGGAAATTACGAACGCCAGTATCGACGAGGAAAAAACCGGGCACATCACATCATCGACCCGCGCAGTGGGGAGCCGGCAACCGGGCAAAGCTCGGCGACGGTCCTCAGCAATGACCCGGTTCGTGCTGACGTCGCGGCAACCGCATTGATGATCAACGGCTTCCGGGGACATCGTGAACTGGCAAAATCACTGGATATCGAAGACTTCATCGTGATCGGTGAATCAAGGGAAATCGTGGTGAGTCGTACATTGGCCGACAAAATCAAAATTGCGGTTTCCTGGCCAACAACTATTATCAACTAAAGCACATAGATTCGCTGGTGGTAGCGAACTAATCTTGGCACAATAGACTTCCAATATGGCACAAGCTCAAGCAATCCGCCCACGGATCTCCGCTAGTGATCGCCTCGGCTTCACTCTCTTTCTGGCACTGACGCTGCATGCCATCGTCGTGCTCGGCGTGGGATTTACTCACTCGAGTCACAGCAATGTCGAGCCCCTGCCCAGCCTGGATATTATTCTCGCCAATTCCAAGAGCATCGAAGTAGCCGAAAACCCCGATTACCTGGCCCAGGTCGACCAGGCAGGGGGTGGCAATTCCGATGATAAAGCCCGTCCCGGTGCGCCGGTCTCGTCCCCGACCCCTGCAGATCAAAGAGGCCTGTCTGACCAGGACAGGATCGAATTGCGCGAGAAACAGCTGGTACTCAGCAAGCTTTATTTTCTGACTCAGATTGAATCGGATAACTACGCTAATCAGCTAAAACAACAACTCGCCCGGGATTCGGATAGCCCGAAAATAAGTAAAAACGAGCAGCGCCAAACCAGGATCGCGCGCCTGCAGGCGGAAATCCGGCAAATGACCATCGATTATGCCAAGCGACCCAGGACCATCACCTTGACGGCCAGTACACGCAAGGCGGTCGAAGCGAGTTACCTGGCTTCCTGGGTGCAGAAGATCGAGGATACCGGTAATTTGAACTATCCAAAGGAAGCCAGACTCAAAAACCTTGATGGCCGTTTACGAATGAGTGTGCGAATCAATGCGGCCGGCGAGGTTCTCGACATGCAGATCACCAGTTCATCAGGCACTACCGTGCTGGATGAGGCCGCCAGGCAAATCCTGCGCATGGCCCAGCCCTTCGCACCATTTTCCGATGCATTGAAAGAACGCGCCGACCAGATTGTCATCATCCGTACCTGGGATTTTAAAAGCAATCGATTTAGAACCAAAAGCGGAGTAAGCTAAGGCCTTGCCATGACACAGCAACCTGCCAGTCTTGTTGATAAGTGCCTTATCGCCACACCCGCGATCAAGGACCCGATCTTTGCTTCCAGTCTGGTTTACATGTGCGAGCACAACGAAAATGGCAGCATGGGCCTGGTTGTCAATCACGAAACTTCACAAGTCCTGGACGATATCTTCCAGCAACTGGACATCAGTTGCAAAAATGAAGCAGTCAGGAATCAACCTGTTTATATCGGTGGCCCGGTACAACTTGAACAGGGCTTTGTGCTGCATTCGAGCGAGGGTCACTGGCAGAATAGCGTCGAGGTCTCCGACGGGGTCAATTTAACCAGCTCACTCGACATACTCAGGGCAATCGCAGACGGAAAGGGTCCTGAAGACTACCTGGTTATCCTCGGGTTTTCGGGCTGGGCTTCGGGCCAACTAGAATCAGAGTTACAACAAAATTCCTGGCTCACATCGACCTGCAACCCCGACCTTCTATTCCATGAAAAATCCGAGGACAAATGGCAGGTCGCCTTCGACACGCTCGGCTTCGATATCAATATGCTCTCTCCCGTGAGCGGGAATGCCTGAAAAGCTGAAAACCGTCATCGGCTTCGATTTTGGCAGTCATTGGATCGGTGTAGCGGTCGGACAGACTCTAACCCGGCAGGCCAGCCCCCTTGAAGCGGTGAAAAACAACGACTGGGAAAGTATCAAGCGACTACTGGACGCCTGGCAGCCTCAAAAACTGGTTGTCGGCTTACCGCTTAGCATGGCAGGCAAAGACCAGGAAATGACTGCCAGCGCAAAACGCTTCGGTCGCCAGTTGGAAGGCCGCTTCGGAATAGCGACCTCGATGATTGACGAGAGACTGACTACCCGTGAAGCCTACCAGATCGCGGAGCAGACCCAGTGCAAGAAATCCAAACAGGAAATCGACAGCCTGGCTGCCGCATTAATTACCGAATCCTGGTTGCAAAACTATCACCAGGACTGAGACCGCGGCTGCGATATTACTGTTTTCGAAATGATTTTATGCTATAAAGCGTCCGCAATTAATCAAGCGGAGCTCGTGTGTCCCTACCTTCAGTTGAATCGCTGATCGAAAAGCTGGCCCAGGCACTCACTCCCTATTTTACTTCCCAACCGCAGCCTATCATTGTTGGCATCGAAACAGGCGGAGCCTGGGTCGCGCAGCGCTTACAACAAAGCATCGCTCCCGACGCCGAATTGGGACGACTCAATATCTCCTTCTATCGCGATGATTTCACCCGCACCGGACTGCATCCAACGGTAAGGCCCTCCAGCCTGCCTGTCGATATCGACGATAAAACTATCATCCTGGTCGATGATGTCCTGCAATCCGGTAGAACCGTTCGGGCTGCCATGAACGAGATTTTTGACTATGGGCGACCCCGCAAAATCGTGCTCGCGATCCTGATAGACCGAGGCGAACGCGAAATACCGATTCAGGCAGACATTACCGGCGAATTCATGAAACTGGATTCCGGTAGTCATATCAAGCTCGAGGGTCCAGAACCCCTGAAGCTGGTTATCAAAACCCTGGAGAGCCATGCCAAATAACAGTATCCAGCTCGACGATAATGGCAAACTCCAACATTTTCTCAGTATCGAGGGTTTAAACCAGGCCATTCTTTACGAGATTCTGGATACCGCCGATTCATTTACCTCGGTTACCGATCGTACCATCAAGAAAGTGCCTATCCTGCGCGGCAAGACGGTCGCCAACCTGTTTTTCGAGGCGAGCACACGCACACGATCAACATTCGAGCTCGCTGAGCAACGTCTCTCGGCCGACATTCTGAGCTTGAACGTTGACACTTCGGCAACCATCAAAGGTGAATCCCTGCTCGATACGCTGCAAAACCTGGAAGCAATGCAGATCGATATGTTTGTCATACGTCACCAGGACAGCGGCAGCGCCCATTTTTTTGCACAGCACGTGCGTCCCGGTGTGTCGGTGCTCAATGCCGGGGACGGGCAACACGAACATCCAACCCAGGCGATGCTCGATATGTACACGATTCGCCACCACAAGCAGGATTTCAGCAGCTTGCGAGTCGCAATCGTCGGCGATATTTTGCACTCACGCGTGGCGCGCTCTCAGATCCACGCGCTGAACCTGCTCAATACCGCGGAAGTACGGGTGATTGCACCCCGAACCCTGCTGCCAATGGATACCGAGTCCCTCGGGGTATCGGTTTACGAGAATCTCGAGCAGGGACTCGAGGGAGTTGACGTCATCATTATGCTGCGCCTGCAGAAGGAACGAATGCGCGGAGCCCTGCTGCCCAGCGAGAAAGAGTATTTCCGCAAGTTCGGACTATCCCAGGAACGCCTCCAGCTAGCGAAACCCGATGCTATCGTCATGCATCCGGGTCCGGCTAACCGTGGTGTCGAAATTGAATCCAGTGTTATGGATGGCGACCAGTCAGTCATCCTGCAACAGGTGAGTTTCGGGATCTCGGTGCGCATGGCAGTTATGTCAATGATCGTCGGTCAATCTGGTCTGCAATCAGGCGGTGACGCATGAGCCTGCAGATCAAGAACGGTCAGGTCGTTAACCCACTCGAAATGACAGTAGCCAAGACTGACCTGTTTTTACAGGATGGTAAAATCGTGGGGCTGGGCTCAGCACCAAAAAATTTCAAGGCAGAGCAAACGATCGATGCCGCCGATCAATGGGTTCTGCCCGGCCTGATCGATTGCCAGGCACGTTTGCGAGACCCCGGGGAGCCCGAAAAGGCCAATATCGAAAGTGAAACCAAAGCCGCGATCGAAAACGGTATCACCAGCCTGTGCATCCCGCCTGATACGCAACCGCCGATTGACAATTCGGCCACCGTCGAACTCATTCATCATCGTAACGAAATGTTTGGTCACCAGGCACAGGTTTACCCGATCGGAGCATTGACGCGTGGTCTCGGTGGGGAACAACTCAGCAACATGGCGAGCTTGCGCGACAACGGTTGTATCGCATTCAGCAATGCCAAGATTCCGCTTGCCAATAACCTGGTTCAACGCCGGGCCATGGATTACGCCGGGGGTCAGCAGTCGCTGGTTATTATTCAACCAATCGACCACGACCTGTTGGCAAATGGTTGTGCCCACGAAGGGGCCGTCGCCACTCGCCTCGGGCTGCCCGCAATTCCTGAAGCCGCGGAAACGGCTGCGCTGGCAAAGGACATCGAGCTGGTAGCACAAACCGGTGCACGCACTCATTTCGGGCAACTTTCCAGTGCGCGTTCGGTAGACATGGTACGTCGAGCCAAGGCCAAGGGATTACCGATAACGGCCGACTGTGCAATTCATCAACTGTTCTTAACCGATCATGACATCGGAAATTTCGATAGCAATATGTTTACCATCCCGCCGCTGCGCAGTCAGTATGATCGTGATGCATTACGCGAGGGTGTTGCCGATGGCACTATCGATTGCCTGTGTTCGGATCATCAGCCGCATGAAGTCGATGCCAAGCTAAAACCCTTCCCTTCGGCCGAACCCGGCATTAGCGGGCTCGACACTTTGTTGCCGCTGACATTGCGATTAGTCGAAGAAGGCGTCCTTCCACTGGCTGAACTGATTGCTAAACTGACGCTTAACCCTACCACCATTATGGGCCTGCCGGGCGGCAGGATGGGTATCGATGAGGTCGCGGATTTGATTATCGTCGATCCGGAATCCCACTGGATATGCAGCGCCTCCAGCTTCGTCTCCAAGGGTAAAAATACCCCTTTTGAGGGCTGGGATTTCCATGGCAGCGTAACCCACACCCTGGTTGCCGGTAACATCGTTTACAAGGCCCGATAGACCCCCTCACCACCTCAGTGTAAATCTCGCAAAAGTAGTGCCTTCAGGCACGGACACCGAGACCTCTTTTCAGAATCGCCGTCCCGATGCGTCGGACCGATACGTCCATGTAGGCTCGCGCGCGGGGTGCCGTATCACAACATCCCTGTTGCGCAGCGTTCTGAAAAGAGGTCTCGGTGTCCGCGCCGTGCTGAAGCGAGCCAGGCTGGGAAATAACGGCTTTAACTTTCTTCGGAGGGAAGACTCAGATCTTCCAGGTCACCCTGCTCATTGAGGTTATGGCGGGTATCCTGTTGTGATTGATGGTCGCCACCAAAATTGATTTTCCATTCGAGGTTGGTGCTCGAGTCCGCATAGGCGAGCGCATTCTTGATCGTAATCGCGTCAGATTTGTAGAGGTTGTAAAGCGATTGGTCGAATGTCTGCATTCCCGTGGTATCGCCTTTTTCCATGATTTCCTTGATCTCGTTGAAGTTACCCTCGCGCAGCAATTCCGAAATATAGGGGGTATTCATCATGATTTCGACCGCACAGGCGAGCTTTCCCTGCATCCCTGGCACCAGGCGTTGTGAAATGACGCACCTGAGGTTAAGCGACAAATCCATCAACAACTGTTCACGCGAATCGGTCGGGAACATGTTCATTATCCGGTCCATCGCCTGGTTGGAGTTAACCGCGTGCAGGGTTGTCAGGGCGAGGTGACCGGTATCGGCAAAGTCGATCGCCGATTTCATCGTCTCCCGGTCCCGCGCCTCACCGATCATGATGACTTCCGGTGCTTCACGCAGCGCTTCACGCAGCGCATTTTCGTAACTCAGGGTATCGATCCCTACCTCTCGTTGCGAAACAACAGACTTCTTGTGCCGAAAAACAAATTCTATCGGATCCTCGATCGTCAGTATGTGTCCGCCAACCGAAGCGTTACGGTAATCCAGCATCGATGCGAGCGAGGTCGATTTACCTGAACCGGTCGAGCCCACTACCAGCACCAACCCGGTTTGACTCATAACGACTTCCTTGAGTACCTGGGGCAGTCCGAGCTCGTCAATCGTCGGTATCTCCCACTTTATGTAACGGATAACCATCGACACTTCTGAGCGCTGAATGAAAATATTGACCCGGAAACGACCCACATCATTGAGCGTGAAACCGAGGTTTAATTCGCGGCTGATCTCGAAGTCACGGACCTGCTCATCGTTAAGCAGGCTATAGGCCAGTTTTTGCACCTGTCCGCCTTGAAACGGGTTTTTCGCAATTGGTCCGGTATTGCCCTGGGTTTTCATATTGGGCGGAGCACCGGTTACGAAATAAAGGTCAGACGCCTGTTTGTCGACCATGATCTTAAGATAAGGTTCCAGCAGCGCCGTGGTGGGTTCGCGTGCCATGGTGCTTCTCCTAGGCTATAAAGATGGGTTCAGCGTGTTGTGAAACGCTTATTCGCAAGGCGCGCCTCGCAGGCAATGGCCCGGTCCTTGCCAAGAGGCGCAACACCGCGAATATACGTTTCACAGCTCGCCCGAAGGGAACCATCCAGATTTGCCAATACTTCGTTGCAATCCTTGAAAAGGGCATGCCATTTCCTGCGGATTGCGCCTCATCTGGACAAATTTGGATGGCTCCGAACCCGTCGTTATAGCCTGGGAGAAGCACTAAATCATGCCTCCGGCCTGCTCATCATCCGCTTCTTCGAGTTCAAATTCGCGATGATCTTCTACCACGCCAGTTTTGCGGGCGGTGTCGCTTTCAAGTTTGATACGCAGGCGAATATCATTCACTGAATCCGCGTTACGCAAGGCATCTTCAAAAGTAATCTGTTCCGATTCATAGAGATCGAATAACGCCTGGTCGAAGGTCTGCATCCCCGCCTCGTTAGATTTTGCGATCAACGCTTTCATCTCATGCACCTCTCCCTTGAAGATCATGTCAGCCATCAACGGCGTATTTAACATGACCTCGATCGCCGGAATTCGACCGACACCGTCGATATTCGGGATCAGACGCTGTGATATTAGCCCCTTTAAATTAAGCGACAAATCCATCAGCAATTGCATGCGGCGTTCATCCGGGAAAAAGTTGATGATTCGATCTAGCGCCTGGTTAGTGCTGTTGGCGTGCAATGTCGAAAGACAGAGGTGCCCGGTTTCGGCGAACGCGATCGCATGATCCATGGCTTCGCGGTCGCGAATCTCACCTATCAGGATCACATCCGGCGCCTGGCGCAGGGTATTTTTCAGTGCGATCTCGTAAGAATCAGTATCGACGCCAACCTCGCGCTGCGTTACCAGGCAATTTTGATGATCGTGAACAAATTCCACCGGGTCTTCAATCGTTATGATGTGGCCATGCGAATTACGGTTGCGGTAATCCACCATCGACGCAAGCGAGGTTGATTTACCCGAACCGGTGCCACCGACGAAAATTACCAGGCCTCGCTTGGTCATGGAAATATCTTTTAAAATCGGGGGCAGGTTCAATTCTTCGAAGGTGGGTATTTCAGAATTGATGATACGCAGCACCAGACCTGAACTGCCGCGCTGGACAAAGGCATTAACACGAAAACGGGCCACGCCGGGTAACGCGATCGAAAAGTTACACTCCTGCTTCTCTTCAAACTCCGAAACCTGCTTATCGTTCATGATCGAACGCGCCAGCATCTGCGTATGATTAGGCGAATGGTTTTGCTTGGAAACAGTCATTACTTTGCCGTCGACTTTCATCGCCGGTGGTGATAAATAAATCAGAACCGTCCTTGCTCACCATCATGCGGAGCAGGTCGTGCATGAAACTAATTGCCTTATTACGATCCATTAAAATCCTCTACAATTTCAGCGTAAATTTACAAGGCCTCGGGATTGGCAGCCTTCCGCTGCGCTTCATCCTTCGCAACAACACCCGAAGCGAGCAAGGTCTTGAGATTTTGATCCAGCGTCTGCATGCCGACGTTCTGACCGGTTTGAATCGCCGAGTACATCTGCGCGATTTTATCTTCACGAATCAGGTTACGAATCGCCGGTGTTCCGATCATGATCTCGTGCGCCGCCACCCGGCCACCGCCGATTTTCTTCATCAGGGTTTGCGAAATAACCGCCTTTAACGATTCAGACAACATCGAGCGCACCATGGCTTTTTCTGCCGCCGGAAATACATCGACGATACGGTCTATCGTCTTGGCCGCCGAACTGGTATGCAGGGTACCGAAAACCAGGTGCCCGGTTTCAGCAGCAGAGAGCGCCAGTCGAATGGTTTCGAG
>JARFPR010000288.1 GCA_029288195.1 Gammaproteobacteria bacterium
GGGGAAATGTGTTCTCGATGATGGCATGCACGCCTTGATTGAAAAAATTGAAGCCTCGCAGGGATTTATCCTCGCGGCACCCACCAACTTCGGCTCGGTGACCGCTATTTTCAAACGCTTCATGGAGCGCCTGGTGGCCTACACCTACTGGCCATGGGACAAGCCGTACCCCCAGTTTAGAAAAGCGAAAGCGCCGCGCAAGAAAGCAATGTTGATTTCGTCCAGTGCCGCGCCCGCCCTGATGGGCCGCTGGCTGTTCAGTTCCAGCAGGCAACTCAGGATGGCAGCGCAAACCATCGGCGCGGATCCGGTCGGAACGCTGTTTACCGGGATGATCAGTAAGGAAAAGCACCCGCAGTTACCGCCGAAAACAGTTGCCAGGGCAAGAGCGATGGCGGTAAAGCTGTTGGCGGCCTGATTCCAGGCAATTCTACCCGTTGGTTCGATCGGTCCATGTGCTTCGCGCGCTAAATTCAATTAAAATGGGTGGCCGTGTTTTCAAATCATGAACCTCGATGCGATTTCTCACACCAATATTGCTCGTCGTCCTGCTGGGAGGCATTTTAGTGAGTGTCTCCGGACGCGGTGACTGGCGTACAGCCAGCCGTGAATCGGCAGGTATCGCGCCTGATCCTGCTGACACCAGCGAGGCGGTTTTACACGTCTATGGCGCTGATGCCTGGGGCTGGCGCGGGTGGTTTGCGATTCACACCTGGATCGCGGCCAAGCGCAAGGACGAGGAACATTACACCTTGTACGACGTGGTTGGTTGGCGCGGATATAGCGGACGACAGGTTATGGGGATACACCGCGATATTCCCGACCGCCACTGGTACGGTGCCCGGCCACGCCTGCTCAAAGAGCACCGGGGCGTAAGTGCGGAATCACTGATAGATGCCGTCGATGCCGCGGCCCGGCTATATCCCTGGAAAGAGACCTACCGCGCCTTCCCCGGGCCCAATAGCAATACCTTCATTGCCTGGATCGCGCTGCGAGTGCCTGAGCTCGAACTGGAGTTACCATTCTCCGCGATTGGCAGTGGCTTTATCGAGCGAGCCGATAAAATGTAGATTACGGGCCTGCTGGACTCCAGGTTCTAGGAAGCCTTCACTTCGAGTTTTTTAATCAACCCGTCTTCGTCAAACTCGATACGTTCTACTCCCTGACGCTGCAGGTGCTCGCCGGTTGCCGCGGCGTTTGCCTGCAGGCTGAAATCAAAGGTCACCCGGTTGTTATCGTAGCGATACTTTTCTGCCAGCCAGAAAACATCCGGGTAGCGGGTAAAAAAGCCCCGCATCATTTCCGCGATTGAGTCCGACCCGACGAATTCACCTACCGCGGACGAACTGTAAACAGCAGTGGCAGAAAACATTGGCAGAATCAGCTCGACCCGGTGTGCGTTGGAGAGTGCAACGTAGGCCCGGGACAGTTCGATTGCTTCGACTTCGGTCATTGCGAGTTCGCTTCATGTTTGATAGCGCGAAAAGTCAGGTTGACGCGTGGCCCACAGGGGTGTCTTTCCTTGTTGATTCCGTGCCGCCAGTATTGCTGGGTATCTCCCTGCATTAACAACAGGCTACCCGCGGGTAATGCCAGTCTGGTGGTTTTCAGATCCTTGCGGGTTTTATGTTTCAGCAGGAAAGTCCGTTCCTCGCCGAGACTCAATGACGCGATCGCCGGTTGCGGACCGAGTTCGCGCTCATCATCGCTATGCATGCCCATACTGTCACTCTGATCGCGATAATAATTGAGCAGAACACTGTTGAATTCGTGTCCGGTCAGGGCTTCCACGCGGGTCTTGAGGTCTAACAGGGTAGCTGTCCAGGGTTGGGGTTCGAGCCTGATGCCGGAATAACTGTAGGACAGGTCGCCATGCCAGGCGCTCAGGCGCGGCTGCAGGTAAGACTTGCCGTAGACGGTGATTTCCTCCTGGCGCCAGTCGGTCGCATCGATCAAGGCCTGCAATAACTTTGCATATGGCGAGCCGAGTTCCACTGGCTGGAAAAACAGCAAATCGGCATCAGGTAACGCTATCGGCTCGACGTCGGGTTGTTTTAACAGGTCGTACATGTCGCCATTATTACGAATTTTGCGAATAGATTGCTGAATTTTTGATCATTATTTCCCGCTTTGATGACAAGCTCGGAACCCATGAATCCCTGGGGCACGGTGCCTTATGGGACGGCTGCAGACGGTTGGGAGTATCTTGGCACCGGGGCGGTTTGTGTCTATCTGTATAAACCCGATGTTACCCCGTTCAAACTAATCATTTATTTTCCCGATAACGGGACACCGACTTCCGGACGAATTTATGGAATTGGCATTTAACATGGCGCAAATTATTACTGGCTCGTAACCAGGTTCTTTTTTTCCTGACGCGACAGTTTTTTAATTTCCGTTTCACGTCGGCTGGCGCTGCTGCGGGTGTGCCCATCCTCGCGATAAACTACCCTGACCGGTGTACGCCCGTTAAAATACTTGGCGCCTTTTTGACAATTCAGGTGTTCTTCGAAGCGGCGCTCGACGTCGGTCGTGATGCCTGTGTAGAGCGAAGCATCGCTGGCTTCGATAATGTATATCCACCAGTTCGGATTGGCTGCTTTCATTAATCGGTTCAGGGTCTAATCTGTACAATCCCGACGGGCTGGGTGAAGCCTTTCAAAATTTCTTCACGTTCATACAGCTCGTAATCGTTCAGCATAGCACTAACCGCCGGGTCACTGGCAAAGGTTTTTGACATCGTGATATCGCCTTCAACACCCAGACTCTCGAGGCGTGCCGCGAGGTTTACCGCCTCACCATAGTAGTCGAGACGCTGGTTGAGCGTAACCGAAATGCTGCTGCCACTATGCAGGCCAACACGTATCGAGACGTCGTCCCTGTCGAAGCGCTGATTGAATGCGGGGATCGACCGTTGCATCTCGATTGATGCGCGTAGTGCATCTTCCGGCGTTAAAAAAGCCGCGTGGATGCCGTCTCCGGCCGTTTTGACGATGTTCCCGAGGTTTCGGCGCACGATTTCATTGAGTTCAGAAAAATGTTCTCGCACAACGTGGTATGCCTCGGCATCGCCCATGCGCGAAAACAGCGCCGATGAACCGACCAGGTCGGTAAAGGCGAAAGCGATGTTGCGAATGCTGACTTCGTCCCCGGGGCGCAACACCTGGTCGGAAAACAGGTCACGAAAGGCTTGCATCGTGGTCGCGCGTTCCGCGGTAAGCACATCGCGCAGCCAGCTCTGTTCTTCGATTACGATGGTCCTGTGTACCTTGCCGTTGTTGACCATGCGGATTTCAGCTTCGGGGGAATCGCCCACAATCTTGACCACGCTATCCTGGACATGGATTTCGGGGAAGCGCTGCTGTTTCCAGGTCAACTCAATTTCTTCGCTCGCTTCAAGCGTGCGTACGCGGTAATCGCCAGCGTGTAAAGCCAGCGGCAGGCTATGGCTGGCACCGGGCGGCAGCGAGCACTGGCCTTTGATATGCGGCGTAACGCCGGGGCCTGAGCGGCAGTAATGACCATACTCTACACGGCGAATCGATGGACTGGGGCTGAAGCTCAATTCTACATTGCTGGCAAAGTTGGACTGAAAGTCGATATTGCAGGCGTCGCAGTGAACGCCCTGTGGCAAATCACCCATATCGGAAGTGGTCGATTTAGAAACACGACAGCGTGGACATAAAACATCCCAGCGTGATTCCAGTAATCCTGCGCGTACCGCCTGCAGAAACAGTTCGATTGCATCGAGGGTTTTTATGTTCCAGCGACGCGCAATTGCGATCGGGCGCATCGCCCACAAATCGACTTCCTGGGTTTCGTTAATATAGTCCACCAGTTTTGCTGCCAGTCCGTGGCCGTAGGGTGAGGCGTCAATTTTTTCGCACAGTTTTGCGGCGCGCTCGAGCGAAGACTTAGACGGTTGATAACTGGAAACGAACAGGTCGGGTTCTTCGGCCTTGATGAGGTGATCGGCATTGTCCAGCAGCGCGCCTACTTTATCCCCGAATGCTGTCACCATGCGCTTTGCCAAAATGGTTCCAACGAGGTTACGGGTTTCGAAAGTCAGTTCCAGGTCGAGCGCGCTGGATGGACCTTTGTCTTCGAGTGTGGCAACCGTGGTCATGCTGACCATTGGTCCCTTGATAAAAAGGCGCTGTTGTTCGAACCATCGCTCGGCGATCCAGTTAACCGGCGGCTCTTCCCAGCGGATAGTCATGCCGGCCATTTCAATTTTGCCGAACACCTTGACCGTGCCGTCGGTTTGCAGCTGCTCGCTCACCTGGTACTTTGGAAATCCGGAGGCTTCACCCCACCTGGGGGTGTCGGATACCACGGCCCAGAGTTTTTCTACCGGGTGGTTAAAATTGAAATGATAGGTTCTGGAAACTAGCACGCTATACCTCGTATGCTGCCTGTGCCGACGTTCACCGGGCCGCGACAGATTAGTCCGCGCCCAAAGCTTGGAGAGTGGTTAGTTATACGTTGGGATGCGGCAATCCGATCAGTGGCCGCCGATAGAAACCAGTAGGCTTTATTGCTTTGCGAATCGAGTAAAGTTAGCGCGGGCGTTTCCGCGTCCTTGCGTAAATCAGGTATGGCCGAAGGAGAGCATTGCTTCAGCCACTTTGACAAATCCCGCTATATTGGCACCGGCGAGGTAGTTGATATGGCCGGCTTCATTGCCGTACTCGACACAACTATCGTGAATTCTAAGCATCGTTTGCTTGAGAAGATTGTCCAGGTCGTCTTCTTCCCATGATATCCGGCTGCTGTTCTGGCTCATCTCGAGACCTGAAACCGCGACACCGCCAGCGTTGGC
>JARFPR010000350.1 GCA_029288195.1 Gammaproteobacteria bacterium
CTATAAAGCCGCTCTGATTCAAATGGCATGCTGTCGATCTCCGGGCATGCGCTAATCGCCTCGGCTCGAACCCAGCCCGCCCGATGCGCCATGATCAACAAGGCGACATCTACCGCATCGCCGTTACTGGCCCAACTGCCCTTCTGGTGTCCAAGATAACCCTCGTTAGCGAGCACCGCGCACTGACAGGCCAGGTCAAGCAGTTTAGATTCCTGGGCATCAGGTTTTCCCTGCGTGGTAATAATCTCCCCATTGGGTTCATCGCTGTTGCCGGTTACCTTCCAGTTGTCGTGCCCTGGAAAAGCCAGCCGGCGTACCGTTAGCTGGTTCGCGGTCAAGGTCCCCGTTTTATCGGAAGCGATGTAGGTGCAGGACCCCAGTGCCTCGACCGCAATCAGGCGCCGCACGATGACGTCGCGGCGCGACATACGCTGCATCCCGATTGCGAGCGCCACGGTCAGCGCTACCGGCAGACCTTCCGGAATAACCGAAACTGCGAGTGCGACCGAGGAAAGAAAAATCTGGGTGGCCGGCATTCCGCGGAACAATAGAATCGTTGCCATTACCAATACCGCACAACCCACGAAAATTGCGACGCGTTGGGTAAAACGCTCCATGCGCTCCTGCAGCGGAGCCTTGGCGCCAATATCGCCCGTTACCGATTCAGCAATCGCACCAAGTTCGGTCGCCAGGCCGATATCGACCACGACACAACTGGCGCGGCCCCGGTTAACCAGGCTGCCGGCGAAAGCCATGTTGATGCGATCACCCAGAACCGTGTCGTCGTCCAGGATGACATCGGCCCGCTTGATAACCGCAATCGATTCACCGGATAACAATGATTCGTCGATTTCAAGATTGTGACTATCGAGAATACGCATATCGGCGGGAACCCGTTCTCCGGATTCGAGCAGTACGACATCTCCCGGAACGACCTCTTCCGAGTCAATTTCGTATGCATCGCCTTCGCGCAACACGCGTACCCGCGTAATCATCATTTTTTGCAGGGCGTCAGCCGAGCGTTGTGCCGAATACTCCTGAACCGTACCAATTACCGCGTTCAGCAGCAGTACAGCACTAATGAAAATCGCATCCGAATACTCCTGGATTAAGAGTGATACCAGCGCGGCGGCTACGAGTACGTATATCAGGGGGCTCTTAAACTGGTTCAGGAAAACTTCAAACAACCCGGGTGGCGTTTTTCGAGGTAAAGCGTTTGGCCCATACTGTTGCTGACGGCGCGTAACTTCAGCGCTCGTCAATCCGGTTGGCTTCGCATCAAGGCCAGAAAGGATCTGTGCGCTACTCAATGCATGCGGATACTCAGCAACAGCCGTTTCAGGCGCTATCTGCGTTACGCGCTGATTCATGATTAAAGAATGAAACTCCCCTGGAGGTCTTGATTATTGGCTTTTATGGCGAAAACTTAACGCAAATCTTTGTCGCCATAATTG
>JARFPR010000365.1 GCA_029288195.1 Gammaproteobacteria bacterium
TTTCGGTGGCCCTGCTTTTATCCTCGCAATTCTGACCCTGTTTTTTACGCCCTATAGCATCGTATCGAAAATCCTGGTGGTGGATTTTATTGCCAGCGTCTACCTGTTCAAGGTTGTTTACCGGGAAATCGACTGGCGCGCAACAGCGTCGATGGTGATTCCAACCCTGGTATGCATGCCGCTCGGCCACTGGTTACTGATCGAACTTGATCCGCTCTGGATGAAGCGGGCAATGGCGCTGATTATTGCGACCGTGTGCGTCATGATGCTGGTGGGATACCGTTACCGGCACCCCATGACAACCAACTGGCTGATTTTTGTCGGGGTATGTGCCGGTATCGTCTTTGGTGGCAGTTACATCGCCCTGGTGGCTGTCGTATTTATCCTGCTCGGTCCTTACGACAAGCACCAGGGACGGACCCTGATTATTTCCTGGTCGTTCTTTGCGGTGCTCGGCTTCGCCCTGATTTCTGTGCTCAGTGGTACCACCGGTGTCGATGATGTAATCGCCGCCGCACCCGGTGCAGTAACCTATCTACTGGGTACCTGGATGGGTTCGCACGGATTTCACAAATCGAGTGAAATAGTTTTCCGTCGTGCTGCAATCGCGGTACTTCTGTGTCTCGCGATATTTAACCTGGTTATTTAGTCAATCGCCGACATTTTAATTACCGATCGGGTAGAATCGCGTGCCTACCCGGATTTCGCCATGCAAATCGAACTGAGCTCCCAGCCCCGACTCTTAAACCATTACCCGCTGTACTGGGCGGAATGCTTTGGTACGGCCCCATTTTTGCCGATGTCGCGAGCGGAAATGGAGCAGCTCGGCTGGGATAGTTGCGACATTATTGTCGTCACTGGCGATGCCTATGTCGATCACCCGAGTTTCGGCATGGCGGTAATCGGGCGCCTGCTCGAAGCGCAGGGTTATCGCGTCGGTATTATCGCACAGCCCGACTGGCATTCCGCCGAACCATTTAAAGCGCTTGGCAAACCCAACCTGTTTTTTGGCGTAACCGCGGGCAATATGGATTCGATGATTAATCGCTATACCGCGGATCGCAAAATACGCAGCGATGATGCTTATTCGCCCGGCGACGTCGGTGGCAAGCGGCCCGATCGCTGTTCGATCGTTTACGCGCAGCGTTGCCGCGAAGCCTTCACCGATACGCCCATTGTCATCGGCGGCATCGAGGCCTCGCTGCGGCGGATAGCGCACTACGATTACTGGCAGGACAAGGTCAGGCGTTCAATCCTGGCCGACGCCAGGGCCGATATTCTGCTCTACGGTAACGCCGAGCGTGCGATCGTCGAGATTGCGCATCGCCTGGCCAATGGTGAAACCGTGGATCAAATCACCGATGTGCGCGGGACCGCATTCTTCGTCAAGGATTTGCCGGCAGACTGGACCGTGATCGATTCGACCAACGTGGATAAACCCGGGCGCGTGGAAAATCCGCAAAACCCTTACACAATCATCGATGAATCGGTTTGCGATGCAAGCCCGGACAACGACCAGGCGCCTGCTGCCGAGGTCAAGCTCGAGGGTAAGCTCGCGCGCGTGCAACAGAAACTCGAACAGCGCTTTAAAACCGTGGTGCGCCTGCCCTCTTTTAACGACGTCAGTCGCGATCCGGTACTTTATGCACACGCGAGTCGCGTGCTCCATCTCGAAACCAATCCCGGCAATGCACGTGCACTGGTGCAAAACCAGGGCGGGCAGAAGATCTGGTTCAATCCGCCACCGATCCCCCTCAGCACCGAAGAAATGGATTACGTATTTGGTTTCGATTACGCGCGCGTGCCACACCCGTTTTACGGCGATGCGCGCATTCCCGCTTACGAAATGATTCGCTTCTCGGTCAATATCATGCGCGGCTGTTTCGGCGGCTGTACCTTTTGCTCGATTACCGAGCACGAGGGACGCATCATCCAGAACCGCTCGCAGGAGTCGATCCTGCGTGAAATCGAAGTCATGCGAGACAAGGTCCCGGGGTTTACCGGGGTGGTATCCGATCTCGGTGGACCGACCGCCAACATGTATCGGATCGCCTGCAAGTCAAAGGCAATCGAAACGGCCTGCCGTCGTCCCTCCTGCGTCTACCCGGGAATCTGTGAAAATCTCGATACCGATCATTCGGCCCTGATCGAGCTTTACCGTGGCGCACGCGCTATCGATGGCGTGAAAAAGGTTTTGATCAGTTCCGGGCTGCGCTATGACCTCGCCGTGGAGTCTCCGAAATACGTCGAAGAGCTGGTCACCCATCACGTCGGCGGATATTTGAAAATTGCACCCGAGCATACCGAGCAGGGTCCACTGTCAAAGATGATGAAACCGGGAATGGGTAGTTACGATCGCTTCAAGGCGCTGTTTGAAAAATACTCCAGAAAGGCAGGCAAGGAACAGTATCTTATCCCCTACTTCATCGCCGCCCATCCCGGTACCACCGATGAAGACATGTTAAACCTTGCCCTCTGGCTCAAGCAAAACGGCTTTCGCGCGGACCAGGTACAAAATTTTTATCCGTCCCCGATGGCAACCGCGACTGCGATGTACCATAGCGGCAAGAATCCGCTCAAACGAATTCGCCGCGATAGCGAGGAAGTCGGCGTCGCCAAAGGAGAAAAACAACGACGCCTGCACAAGGCTTTCCTGCGCTACCATGACCCGGCCAACTGGCCCCTGTTGCGCTCGGCGTTAAAGGATATGGGCAGGGAGGAAATGATCGGCAACGGCAAGCATCAACTGGTCCCGACCTACCAGCCACGTGACACCGGCAGTTACCACAGCCCGCGGCGTAAAAACAGTTACCGGGCCCGATCCAGCGGAGTTAAAAAAGGGAGCCTGTTAACACAACATACCGGTTTGCCGCCGCGCAAGTAGAGGCTTATTCCTTTTCGATCACGAGGGTAATCTGACCAACCTTGAAACCCCACTTGGTCATGACTGATTCGTTTAACAACACTCGCTCCGACACCAGGTACATGCGGTCGTCGATACGCAAGTCAATCGTGCTGTCGCCATAGGGGATACGCAACACGTAATCCAGGAACAGGCTGTTACCTGATGCTTTCATTTTGCCTTCACCGATAACATCACCGGCAGTCGCAACATAGCTGCCGTCTGATTGTGGTTTCAACTTCCAGATGCGAGTTTGTTGTTCGCCGTCATCAAATACAAAGCTTTCGTCAAGGGTGCCGATGCCATCGACCCAGTAGGCTTTAATTTTTGCGCTGAAGTAGCGAATAACCTGCCCGCCACGGTCCTTGACAATGCCGTGGGCGCTGAGCTGGCCATCAAAAAATTTCTTCGGCACCAGTAGCGGCTTGTTGTTGGCGTATTCATCGATCGTAACCGATGAACAGGCGCTGACGACCGTCAGGGCGAAAGCGAGCAGCGTGGCTTTAAAAACCAGGTTCATAGCGCCAGTTGCCGGCTATCGCGGGCCGACAGCTTCCACTCAACCGCATTTCCAGTCAGTTTCAGATCGTTGACACTGCAGGCCTTGGCGGGGACATCCTGGTAGTTGTAACGGATATCGACCACGAGACCTTCACCTTTTCCATCGCCGATATTCGAAAGCCCTCGATAGCGGGTAAGGCGCTTCAGCTTGGCGTCATATCCAAGTTCAATCGGATCCACCAGCATACGCAGGAGCCAGTTATTCATTTCCAGCCTGAAACATTGATCAGATTCGGTATCATAGGTACAGCTAGTCGGCTTGATACGCAGCTTCACCAGGCTTTCGCGGGCCGCAAACGGAAACTGGAAACTCTTGTTCTCGCCGGCTAACAGACTATCCCAGTTGCCCGTAACAAAGGCATCGAAACCGGCATCAATTACGACCGGCAAATTCGCACTGGGCCGGGTCGAGATAACCTTTCCGGGCGCGGAACTATTTTCATCCTTCAGCGTCATGGTGACTTCATCCTGGTTCAGTTCAACCTCTATCGATTCCTGCGAATAGAAATTATGCTGTACAAAGGACGGCGTCGTCGGACCGGTGCTGTAGCTCAGAACCTTGTGTGCGATCAGCTGGCCCTCGACATTGCGATAAATCACCTCACGTGCGAGTGCGTCATCACTGAGACAATGGGTTTCGCTGTACAGGGGTTCATCGCTCTTCAGGTCAAAGGCCTCGCCGATGGTCTGGGCAACAATATCATTGGCATAACCGGCCGGCACTATTGCCAGCATGGACAAAGCGATAAAACTGATCGAGCAACGTTTGATTCTGGTTCCGGTCTTCATGATTTCAGTCTTCCTGCATAGTA
>JARFPR010000361.1 GCA_029288195.1 Gammaproteobacteria bacterium
TCGAACAGGGCATCCTGCTGTTTTTTCTTGAGCCGGTATCCGGCACGCTCGATCGCTTTCATGAATCGGGACGGCAGCCTTAGTCGCGTGCTGCGTCGTCCTTCGCGGATCACAACCTGTCCGGGGATATCGCGCCAGTAGACAATTTTTAATTTCCCCACATTGCCTCCTGCATCGCCGCATCCAGCTCCGGGACCATTTCACCCATGCCAGTGAATTTACGTTCGAATCTAAGCCCCAGCTGATCGGCCGCAGCACGTGCGATTTCGGTTATCTCGTCAGAATCAGTCTGCGCAAGGTAAACCAGGCGTGTGTAATTGCCGAAGTAGATATCCAGCAATTCGGGATGTCGATCGATCCCGAGTATCTCGATCACCAGGCGCTGAAAATGCTGCGCCAGGAAATCGGTCAGGTAAAAAGTACCCGGCTCCTGTTCCTGCATCTGTTCATAATTTTCGCGACCGGCGAGAAAATCGTAACAGTGCGCGCCCGGTAGACGTTTGACGCCTTTTTCTTCAAGTACCCGGTCGAGTTCACCACTGGTGCCGCAATCACCGTAAGCAACAAAGATGTGGTCGTACTGATCACGGGCCTTGTCGATTTTGTCGGCCACAGCGGCAGGAATTTTTTCAGGTCGTGCATGAAGATCGGCTGTAATGGCCTGCAAATCCATTTGCGACCACTGTCCAAGCTTTTTTATTTCATTGACTTCGCGTGCGATCGCGGCACAGGTGATTACCAGAACTGGGGCTGATTTTTCCATATCGCATTATCACCCTGACGGCCAGGCTTCAGGCTACTAGCCCGCTCGACTTTCAGTTACGAGTTGCTTTGCGGTATCGGCTGCAACTGCGGCGTCACGACAATAAGCATCCGCACCAATGGCTTCGCCAAACTCCTGGTTCAAGGGCGCGCCACCGACGAGGATGATGTAATCGTCGCGGATACCCTGTTCCTTCATGGTATCGATGACGACTTTCATGTAAGGCATTGTAGTGGTTAAAAGGGCTGACATGCCGAGAATTTCCGGCTTGTGCTCTTCGAGCGCGGCGAGGAAATCTTCAACCGGGGTATTGATTCCAAGATCGACGACCTCGAAGCCTGCACCCTCCATCATCATGCATACCAGGTTTTTACCAATATCGTGGATGTCACCCTTGACCGTTCCGATGACCATTTTACCCGCGGTGGGCTCATCCGAAGCCGACAACAGCGGCTTGAGGAGAGCCATACCTGCTTTCATCGCATTGGCGGACATTAAAACTTCCGGCACAAACAAAATACCGTCACGGAAATCGATACCGACGATCGTCATGCCGGCAACCAGCGCTTCGTTGAGGATCTTGTTGGCATCCCAATCGCGGTCGAGCAGAATCTGGGTTCCCTCGGCGACTTCTTCCTTGAGACCGTTATACAAATCGTCGTGCATTTGTTCGACCAGTTCATCGTCGGGTAGAGTGCTTAAATCCAGATCGTCTTCGTAGTCGTCGTCGTCTTCATAGTCTGTCATTTGAAAAAATCCTCGCGCAATCAGGAACCACCCGCAAAGGCAGCCATGAACAAGCAGAATAGGATTTAACCGGCAGGGGGTCAAACGCTGCAGCGACTTCGCATTGCCTTAACGCGACACTGCCAAAAGGTAGGATATTGTTGATTATAAATTGGTTTTCGAAAGATCACGGCTTGTTTACCGAATAAACTAATTACGCAGGGTGAACTTCCCCCTGCTCTCGATCACCGATGTACACACTGTAGTTTCCGAGCCTTTTTTCACGGATGAATCGTTCCAGCATTGCGATAACTGCGCTATCGTTAATTTCTTCCCAGGTGATGTTATCAAACTCGTAAAAGCGCATGGTGCTGGTTTCAACGGCATCGTTTATCGATAGCAATTCACCCAGATAATAAACAAATCGCTGTGTTTTTTCATGGTAGGCCGCATATATAAAAGGTAAATCAACCGCGATGCCGGCAGACGCGAGCTTGCCGAGCAGGCTGTCACCGGTAGCTGCATCGCCAACACGATTGCTGGCAGGCAGGAGTAATTGGCCATTTTCAGGATTACGCTCCAGTAATATCTTACCGTCGGACTCGATTATTGCGGCCACCCGCAGACTGCCGGGAGTTGAAACCAGCTGCAGCATGTTCGGTGTCAATCCGAACGAGACATAGGCACCACGACAAAATCCGAGTGGCGCATGGGTGTTGTAATCATATTTCAACACCCTGCCGATCAGTATGATGTGATCGCCTGCGTCGACCTGCTCGAAATGCTCACAATCAAACCATGCCACCACGGCGTCTATTATCGGCGACCCGGTTATTGCGGAGTGCCAGTCCTGGTTGGCGAATTTATCGGTGCCAGCCCTGGCAAAGCGATTTGACAGTTCCCGCTGCTCGGCCGCAAGAATATTGACCGCAAATCCGCGTGAACCGGTAAACGCATCACGCCCGAATGCTGACTTTGCAATATTAACCAACAGCAATGGCGGATCGATGGAAACCGAGGTAAAGGAATTAGCGGTGAAACCACAGGGTGCACCTGCCTCGTCAAGCGTGGTCACAATGGTAACCCCGGTAGCGAAATTTCCAAATGCGCGGCGCAGATCGCGAGCGTCGATTTCGGCTGCTTTGTTGTCGGTCATGCGGTGAAGTTCCGTTTAATAAATTAGCGATTCCATTTCCCGGGTTTTTTCAAGCCCATCTGACACTCCACTGTCATCGTAAATTTTTCCGGCTTTATCGAGATAACGCCTGGCCCTGTCCATCGCGAAATTGGAATTGTAAAGCACCGCGATAACATCGGCCTGGCGCTGAAACATCGAGCGGTCGCTGGTATCGGAGAGCATCTCGCTCGACTTGATTCTGAATTTCCAGGCACGTTGAGGCTGGCCGATACGTAGGTAATGATGGTAGAGCATTTGATAATCTCGCGCCTGCGATGTTTTCACCAGGTCCTGTTGATGCTCCTCTAAAAGGCCTTCGATTTCGCGTTCGATACTGTCTATATCGGAATCGCTGATCAAACTGCGGTCGAGGCCATCGATCAGGCGCCGCACGTGGGTAAATTGACCAGTGGAAGCAAACAACCTGGCCGCCTCGATACGGGCCTGCTGCGCCTGGTATCCATCATGAACCTGCTCGTGCAGCGAGGCGAGCGCTTCCCAGGCATCAGCGGCGGCGCCGTAACGCCGAATTTCCAGGTTATCACGAATTACCATTTGCAGGTTTTCGTTAACCCCCTGGTAGATCCCGCGCGCAATCGAATTACGGGCCTGCCAAAGCTGATCGTAGGTATCGGCTGCACGCCGGGCCAGTTCACGTGCGCGGATATTCAATTGACCGAGCAACTGGTAGCCACGTGCGGTACCGACAACGTCATCACGCGACATGGCCAGGTAAAGTGATTCCTGGAGATAGACTTCGGCAGCTGCCAGCTCCTGCTGATTGATTGCGACCTCACCCAGTAATAGCAGGGTTTCGCCAAGCTGCGATTGATCATCTGCGAGCATCGATGCAGCCGCCACTTCCAGTAACTGGGTGCGTGCCTGCTTGAGCCTACCCTGTTGTAATAATTCACGAATTAACTGGTCACGTTTGACGTCATCGAGTTCCAGTTGAGATAGCCCGGCTGCGATATCAAGCGCTTCGGTTTCGATTTCACGCTGCCAGTAATTACTAGACAAGGGGCTGGTCACTTCTATTCCGTCTTCGGCCGAATCATCCGGCGACAGGAAGTAATGCAGTGCGAACAATAACGCGAGCACCGGTACAGTGGTTATCGCATGGTCCGGAATGAAGCGCTTGATTTCCATAGTAATCGACAATGTTACGCCGCTTATCATTCAATGCAAACGGCCGCTTCCATTCACCAATCGGCTTGTTAAGATAGCGTAATGAAGGAGTTTAGTCTGGATCCAGGCGTTATCGCATTTATCAACAGCTATCTCGAGGTTTCGAGTCTCTCTACTGCCACCACCGTTGCGCAGCAACGTATCGATTACCAGGCCATCGTGCAGCATTTTCGTTACCCGCATCCCCCGAATCTGCAAACCCGGGACAGCGAGGTCGATGGCCGACACGGCAAGATTCCGTTGCGCCATTACCGCAGCGAGCAAGGCAGTAGCGATGCCCTGATCATGTTCCTCCACGGCGGCGGGTTTATCCTCGGCAGCCTCGACTCGCACGACGATATTTGTGCAGAGCTCTGTGCAAATACCGGCTATCAACTGGTTTCCGTCGATTATCGATTGTCACCCGAATACACTCATCCAGCTCACCTGGACGATGTCGAAGATGCTTTTCAGGCGATGGCACACGATAATACGATCCTGGTCGGAGCCTCTGCCGGTGGCACCCTGGCGGCCGCGCTGTGTTACCGCTTGAAAACCAGCAAGCAAAGGCCTGCGGGACAGGTTCTGATTTATCCCACCCTGGGAGGAGATTGTTTCGATCTCGATT
>JARFPR010000374.1 GCA_029288195.1 Gammaproteobacteria bacterium
ACCGCGAATTCCTTGACATTGGGGCGAGCGGTAAGATTTCTTGAAATGCTGCGATAGGGTATACAGGGGAGGCTTCCAAAATCAATCTACTGCTTCCAAGTGTAGACTAATTGCTACAAGTAGCAGCCAGCTTTACTCTGCGGACCCCTTTGTTTTAAAAATGAATTCGCCTCGACGATTTATCGCCTGACCGGCTTCGGTCGCATTGTCGGCAATGGGCTTTCCTTCTCCTACTCCTACCGCGGTTATATTTGCGTCATCAATTCCGTTACTGGTTAGTAATTCTTTGAGTGCTTCGGCTCTTTTTGCAGATAAGACCAGGTTGTATTTGTCGGAACCTATGTTATCGGTATGGGTGTAAATCTCGATGATGACACCTTCGGCTTGTTTTATCTGTTCAATGATGGCTTTAACCTTGGATTTGGAGATTTCGGTCAGTTCGGCCTCATCATAAACGAAGTTAACTAACTGAACTTCCGCGAGGCTAATGACTTCAGTTTTGTGCACTCTAATCCGTACTGTCGCTGTAGCAGTGGCGGCTCCACCCCTGTTATCAGTAACGGTGTACTTGAAATAATCCTCACCAATAAATCCTTCGAGGGATCTATATAACAGATTACCGTTGGTGTTAAATGCCAGGCGGCCGACATCAGGTTGACTCACATCTATTATTTCCAGGGGATCGGAATCCGCATCAGAATCGTTCGCAAGCAACTGTTCAGGCGTAATTACCAATACCTCATTGGTTTCGATCTCAAACTGATCGTCAGTTAAACTCGGTGCCGAATTTTGCCGTGGTGGCGCCGGCTCAACCCTGGTGAGAACTACCGGTTCATGACATCCAAAGGGATTTACCTCGGTATCGATAAGCGAGTTGTCACAATGATCCATCGGGTCAATTTCCCGGTCACGGTCTTCGTCATCAGGCAGCGGGAGCTTGTCAACCTGGTCAGTTGAAAGTCGGGCAACCTCTAAATTTCCATCTTTCAATTCAAACCCGACATTAGCCGCTTCGAACAACTTGCCGATTCCCTCAAAAACCCGGTAGCGTGCACCCAGTGAGTCGAACTTGGCTTCGGTATACTGGTTTTTAGCGCTATTGAATTCGTTTTCAGCGTCGAGCAAGTCTATAAGGTCGCGCTGGCCGATAAAAAACTCTTCTTTGTATGACTCGACGGTCTGACCAGCTTTGACCACATGAGCGTTGAGAAATTTTAGTTGTCGAACCAGTAAATCATCTGCGGTCCAGGATAAGCGCAAGGTGTTGATAATCTGGCGTCGTACTCTGGCTGCGAATTCCTTTTGTTCGTAAACGGCGCTAATTTTCTTTTGCTGCTCGGCATCATTTCTGCCCCCGCTATAAAAATTATACGTGAGGTTGAGCACCAGGCTGGTTTCCTCGGTATTTCCATCCAGACCGTCAATATCGTCCCCGTATTCGGTAGCGAGTCGCAGATCAAGATTCGGGTATCGAGTTTTCAGGGAGCGTCGGTGATCTGATTGAGCGGCCGCGATATTACTTTGCGCGACCCGTAACGCCGGATGATCGGCCAGTGCCTGGTCGATCAGCAGGTCCAGGTCTTCTCGAGGCATCGTAGGCAGGTCAGGTTCGGACAATGCCATTGGATCGACATAACGCCCCAGTATTTGGTGCAGCTGTGTGGCCGAGTCTTCGAGATTATTTTGCTGGGCTATCTGACTTGCCTGGGCCCTTGCCAGTCGTCCCTCGGTTTGCTGTAGCTGCGAAAGTCGGCCAACACCGGACAGGTTTCTTTCCCTGATTTGGGCCAGAATATCTTCGTGTGCAGCAACGTTCTCGATTGATAATTGGTAAAGTTGTCGCTGCTTTATTACTTCGAGATACGCCTGTATTGCCAGTAATGCAATGTTATCGGCGGTATCGTAAACATCAAAAAGTGCCGCGTTGGTTCGAGCCTTGGTCTGCTCAATCTGGTAGGTAGTGTCGTACCCGCTAAACAGGTTCTGGGTAACCGATAGTTCAAGGTTGGTACTGTCATAGTCGATCGACTGGTTGCCGGTCGAGGGCGACTCGGTGTCATAATATCCAGCAGAAGCACGGGCATCGATACTGGGCCGCCAACCGCTCTCCGCAATATCACGGTCACTTATAACCTGGCGGTAGACGTGAATTTTTTCTTTGACTTCCGGATGAGCACTAATCGAATCGACAACCATATCCCGCATGTCGAGTGCTTTAACAGGCACGACATAGATAAGTGCCAGAATGAATCCTGTCAGCACTGTCTTCGATGAAAGGGTGCGGCCTGTCGTTGTGATCATAAAGATACCGAATTAAGGGATTTCGTAACTCATCCTGGCGAAAACCGAAATCATACAGTCGTGGAGCATATCTACGGTTGATTCGCTACAGGGAGATCTGGCTAACACTTTGGATAGTTTCGATCTCAGATGGAAAAGTATTAATAAATAAAATTAAGTATATGAGTTAAGTTATTGATGATAATAATCTATATTGACTCGTATTCAATAAGAAAATCACCTTCTTATGGGCAGGAAAGCCGGGTTTTGTGATCTATTTAATTTTTTTGAATCGTTCAAGAAATCCGATTTCAGGATTAACCGTACAGAACGAGAGCCAATACTGCGGAGGCTGCTAATCCGAGGGCAATGATTATCCAGTCCGAGGAAGTGTAGGTTTTCTGCACTTTTGGGGTCTCACCACCTTGCAAGGCAGTAAAGTTTTTTAAGTCCGCTTCATCAACAACACCTTTGCTTTCAAGCCGCTTCAGTAATTGGGCTCGAATCTCTACGTATTGTTGGCGAGTAATCAGGTCGTTCGCGTAGGTTTTGGCGAGCAGACGCAAAGGAGAGACTAGCTGACTCATTACTTCTGGAATTGTGCGTTTATCTGCTTATTGAGGCTTTGCAGACGCGTGTTGTCGGGAAATAGTTTCAAACCTGTAATTATGTAGTTTGCCGCCTCATTGTACTTACGCCCGGCGATCAGCTTTTCTGATTCTGAAAGATAGAGATCGGATAGTGCCTTATCCGTCAGCAGATAATGTCTTGGATCTACGCGTTTAATGAGGGGCAGGACCGTGATTAAATCTTCGCCGCTCGGAGTTTTAATCAATTTTTTGGCTTTGAAATAACGTTTGTAAAGCGAGATCAGGCTATTCATCAATCGATCGCGCTGCTCTTTGACCTGGTCCTCGATGGTTGATAAGGCAACGGAATCGGGGTAGTGTCTTTTAGCCTGTGCCAGTAAATCCTCGGCTTGCGGGTAATCGTATAAACCTTCTTTTGGCCGAAACACCGAACGAATACGATCCCGATAAAATGTAATTATCTCGCGGCGCAACCCGACCGAAACAATTTTCTGCTGTTCCGGATTTAACTGATCCAGCGACCAGATGGTTTCGATCATCAGGGCCTTGTCGCCATCCTTGATTAACTGGATCTTGTCATAAAGTCGCTGCTCGGCCTGAAACTCTAGAAACGGTTTATACCCGATACCAGCACCGATCACCCCCACAAACAAGGCTGCTAACAAAATAGTCTTGCTATGCGATTTGCGGGTGCGCATACCCTCGGCAAATTTCTCGACATTAGCAATACGATCTTCGCGTACTACCGTCAGGGCCTTCATCAAAGTTTTTTGCTGGCGACGGTTTAGTCCCTTGATCGGCTTCGGTTTGATTCCAAGTTCTTTTATTTTGGGCGATGCCACCTTGTTGTAAGGGTGCTTGCCCCCGGCAAGTAACTGGTAGGCCACGCAGGCGAGGCCATATATATCGTCTCTGGGATCGGGATTCATGCCGGCAAACATTTCCGGGGTTGCATAAGCGGGTGTGACCGCGCTGAGCTTGGCCGGATCAAACATCGTGTTTTCTCTTTCTTCGTCGGTTTGCGTACTTGCCCTGGCGATACCGAAATCAAGCAGTTTTACGTGACCATCACTCAGTAAAAAACAGTTACCCGGTTTGAAATCGGAGTGAATCAGCATTTTCTCATGTGCGTAAGCCAGTCCGCTACACAACTCTTCAATTATGTGCAGCGCATGATCCAGCTTGAGCGGTTTCTTGTTAATCTCCTTGATCAGCTGATTCAGGGGTTTCCCCTGCAGGTATTCCATTGTCATGAAAACCGTATTACCGTCCCGATCAAAATCGTAAACCGTAGCAATATTAGGGTGTGCCAGGCGTTGTGCTTTACTGGCCTCGCGCTGTAAGGCGATGAACGACCCGGAATACTTCTTGAACGCATCGGTTAGTACCTTGATCGCGACGTAGGGGTCTTTATCCTGGGCCTCGACCTTGAGCAAGTCCTTGGCTTTAAACACCACGCCCATGCCACCCTGCCCAAGTTTCTCGAGCAGTACAAACCGGTCTTTCAAAGTGACACCCGGACCGAGATTTTCATAACGTGCTGACTTATGAGGATTCTCGACGATCTTGGGACTCATCGGTGAATCGTCTTCTCCCATGCTAATCGAAGGTTCAGAGATTTCGATTTCCTGCCCACTACTACTTGCCCTGACTATAACGGTCTTGTCATTACCGTCATCTGTTGCGTCTCCGGGAGACAGGTCTGAAAGATCGGTCAGGTGCATCGTCTTATCTTCAGCAAAGTAGGAAATATCTGTTTCCTGGCTGTTTTTCAGCGTGGCATTTATATTAATTTTCGAGATTACATGCGAGATCTGGGTAAATCCGTTTGAATCGATTTTATCGCTGGTATACAGGGACTGGAGATAACTCTGGGCTTCGGTATGGCCGTTTGGCAGGGCGTCGAAAATGCTGGCCAGACCTTCTTCCAGGTCGGCCATTTCGAGGGATCCCTCGATATAGTCATTTATCAGCGATTCGCAGACTTCAGACATCAGTTTACCTTTTGCCGCATTTTCATTGTGATTATCGAGGTGTTGTCAGTACCGCCCGCATCCAGCGAGGCAGACAGCAGCGCTTGCGAGAGCTCGGACATATCTTCCGAATTAGACTCAATTATGGTGGTTATTTTAGTTTCTTCCAGATCTTTATAGAGCCCATCGGAACAAATAATATAAATATCATCGTCCTGCACTTCGAAGTAGTCGAAATCCAGGCAAAGCTTGTCGTCGATTCCAACTGCTTTTAGCACCACATTCGAAGCGGGATGTTCCTCGGCATCACAAGCCTCGATTTTTCCCATTCTGACCAGTTCCTCAACATAGCTATGGTCTTCAGTCAGGCGTTCCAGTTTTTCATCCCTGAAGCGATATAGGCGGCTGTCTCCTGCCCAAAAGGTGAACAGCAGGTTGTGCCAGATATAGGCACAGACAATTGTGCTGCCGGTAGTTGCGTTGCGTCCGAGTTTAAACGATTTTTTTCGAATAACAGAATTCGAGTTTAGTATATTTTCCTCGAGCAATAAAATACTGTCGTCCAGAGACGTATGCTGTTTGAAAAGGCTTAAATTATTGGTGATAGTCTGGCTCGCGAAATCACCCGCATGGTGGCCTCCCATACCATCCGCGACGATCCAGACATTCTCGTCTGCATGCACCAATATGGAGTCTTCATTTTTATTTCGAACATGCCCGGTGTCGGTCACGCCGTCGCTAGAAATTTGGAAACTGATTGGGGATTGCTGATCGTTATGTGCTATGTAGCGTGACAACGCAACTCCTGCTAATTCGGGTATTATTGGCCATTAATAATTATAATAGTAAATTAATGGCAAAATGGTATGTATAACTTGAAGAAGACTGCATCTCTTGATGAGTATCAATTCCGGGCGCTGGGAATTATTTATCCTATAAAGATAACTAGTGTATAACTTTTAAAGGGGAAATATGTATGAAAAAAATATTAGGGTTGGGTTTTGGGCTCCTGCTTTTTGTATC
>JARFPR010000377.1 GCA_029288195.1 Gammaproteobacteria bacterium
CCTGTTACGAAAATCGCCAGACCCCCGTTTCCATTCTAATTTGATTCATCTAATGAAACCGATCCATTCAATCCTGTTTTTGCTGGCACTGAGCCTGGGACTTGCCGCCTGTGAATCAGGCCGTCAATTCGGTTCGGATGGCAGCGGCACGACATTACCGGGAGATCCGGATGCTGTGAGCGAGACTCTGACGCCAACCGAAGAGGACATCATCAGTGCCTTCCAATACGAGGTTGATAAGCAGTGGCTGGAAGCCTCGGTGTTGTATGACAAGCTTGCACAATCCGCCACTCAACCGGAACGCTCCTCATATCTGCTCAAGGTAGCCCTGATGTATTACGAAGGAGGGTTCTACGAAGAAATTGAACCTTATTTCGATCAACTGGGTGAACAGGACATCATAGAACTGGACCTGAATTACCGCGAGACGATCCGGGCGGGAGGTTACCTGGGAGAAGGCAAGATTTACCAGAGTCTGGCGGCGCTACCTGAGATCGGAGAGATCATTGATTATCGTTACAAGGCCCTCGCACTCAGGATTCGCTCGCGCGGGGTACTCGCGATCGGCAAACCCCTGGAAAGCGCCAAATTACGCATGGAAATCGGCCAGTTTTTGCAAACGCCGCAGGAAATTGAAGAAAATCATGACTTTATCTGGGATGCGCTGAACCGCATTACCGAGCCTGCAATGATCCGGGCGCTTGAGGAACAAATCACTTACGAGGTGCGCGGTTGGCTGGAGTTAAACCTGATAGCGCGCCGATCGAATATGCTTCCCGTAAAAATGGAGCCCTGGATCGACCAATGGTACCAGCTTTACGGCGATCACACCGCGGCGCCAAGATACGCCATCAGCCTGCTCGAAGAAAGCAAGCGTATTTATATTAATCCAACGCGTATCGCGTTGATGCTGCCTTTTTCCGGGCGCCTCGAAAAGGTTGCAGAGGCGATCCAGAATGGTTTTCTGTACGCATATTACCAGAACCCCGAGCAGGTTGCCGACCTGGAGATTATCAATGCCAGCAACAACCCCGCGGAATTTAACCTGCAATACGAGCAGGCAATTCAGGACGGTGCTGATTTTATAGTTGGCCCGATTGCCAAGGACCTGATTGATCTGCTGCAACAACGTGAACAACTCGAAGTTCCGACCCTGACTTTGAATTACGGCAACGATCAGAATGAAACCCGGTTGAATCTTTACCAGTTCGGTCTGCGTCCGGAAGACGAAGCTGTGCAGATTGCGGATTACGCATTGGCCCAGGGCAGGCATCACGCACTTGTACTGGTGCCCGACACCGATTGGGGCTATCGGCTTCAGCGTGCCTTCAGTCAACGCTTCGAGTCGCTAGGTGGTCACGTCGTCGGCAACAGTAATTACCCAGCGAAAAAGAACGATTATTCGACGGAAATAAAGAACCTGCTCAACCTGACCACCAGCAACCATCGTAAAAGCATTTTGCAGCAGGTGATCAAGGAACAGGTCAAATTCGATGCGCGCCGTCGACAGGACGTTGACATGATATTTATCGCCGGCAACTCAAGACAGGCCAGGCTGATCAAACCACAGCTCAAGTTCCACCATGCGCAGGATTTACCGGTATATTCGACATCGCATATTTCTTCCAGCAACAGCAATCCGGACGATGATCGCGACCTGGATGAAATTCTTTTTGTCGACATCCCGTGGATGCTGGACAACCACTCTAATCACGACCATCAGCAAATCAGTCGTCTCTGGCCAGACGAGAGCCAGCGTTTCAGCCGTCTGTTTGCCCTCGGGATCGATGCTTATCGCATGATTCCTTCGCTGCGCCGACTGATGATTAATCCCGAGGAATCGCTGCCACATAACACCGGTAAACTGTCAGTTGATAAAAACGGCCGGGTAAAACGATCGCTGATGATGGCAACTTATGAAAAAGGTCGAGCCAAGCTTCTGGAAGCTCCAGGCACCCAGGACCTGGCCCCGGAACCACCTCCGTAGTTCGATGAACCTCAATCTTCGCAAAGGATTGCGTTTTGAAGATCAGGCCAGGGACTACCTGCTTGAGCGCGGCCTGCTGTTACTACAATCGAATTACCGCTGCCGTTTCGGCGAAATCGATTTGATCATGCTTGATCGCGAAACCGTCTGTTTTATCGAGGTGAAATTTCGCAGGTCGTTAACCTTTGGCGGTGCCGCGGTCGCGATTCCCTGCAGCAAACAGCGTAAAATCATCAAGGCTGCCCTCTTCTACCTCGCAGCGCACAAGCGCCTTGCCCACCATGCGCTGCGCTTTGACGCGCTACTGATACAGCAGCAAAGCGCAGGCATCGACTTCAACTGGATCCAAAACGCCTTCTACGCCGAATAACAGTCTTGCTCAACCCTCAAAACGACTTGTCGTTATTCCGTCAGGATTCCATCCCCGCAAAGGCAACCGAGGAAGTTCCTTGCGACTGACCGGGTCGGTCCGACGCATCGGGCCTGCGGCTTCCCGAAAAAGCATTAATTTTAAAGGGCAAGGCGAGACTCGACGTCCTTGTCTCGACTCGCCACAGGCGGCATCCATGCCGCCTGACCCTTTAAAATTAATGCTTTTTCGGCACCCGGTCTTTACGTCGCAAGGAACTTCCTCGGTTGCCTCTCAGACTCAAGCTACCCCGGGGGAATGCCTGCAAAAGTGTAGCGAGGCAGGACGCCGAGCTCCAAGCGATTCCATGGATGGACCAACCGGCGCTTGCGCCGGTTGGGAGCGCCTTTTGCAGGCATTCCCCCGGGGTAGCGTTAGCAAAGATACGCTGTACGTAAAATCGTTAGTAATGGGAGATCCCAGCGGTCCGACGCATCGGTAAGTGCTGACGCACTTTCTGGGATACGCCGGGCCGCGCAGGCCGCTTTGGGCGGCGTCACTTGATGACTTTGAGGGTTGGACCCTTGGGTTTGGCGGGGTCCGACGAATCGGCGTCGGACTCGGCGGGGGTATCGTCGGATTCTTCGGCTGGGAACATCATGCCCTCGCCGTTTTCACGAGCATAGATTGCCAGCAAAGACGCGATCGGGCAGTAAATATTCTCGGCGACACCATTGAAACGCGCAGAAAAAGAAACATGCTCATTGGTCATTTCGAGATCCTCGATCGCAGCCGGTGCGAGATTCAGCACGACCTTGCCATCGTTGGCAATCCCTGGTGGCACTAATACCTGATCAATACCGGTATCAACGAGGATGTAAGGCGTTGTGTCGTTGTCCAGAATCCATTCGTATAAGGCTCGAACCAGGTAGGGCTTGCTGGATTTCATCGGGCACCTTTGAGACCCGGACATTTTAGAGCAACCGACATAACGCCAGGATCCCTAGGCAACCATATCCCGTTCCTGCTCGGACAGGCTGGCCTGAAACGAAGGCCGAGAAAACACCCGTTTCATATAGCTAGTAATCTTCCGAGTAGTCTTGGGCAACTCAATCCCGTAGTGGGGTAAGCGCCAAAGTATGGGAGCGATGCTGCAGTCCAGCAAACTGAACTCGGCAGAAAGAAAATACGGCATTGCGCCAAACACGTCATTCGAATTTATCAGGCTTTCGGTGAGGGCCTTTTTTGCCTGGGTTTTGCGTCTCTCCGTACCACGCTCGATGTCGTTTAGCAAACTGAACCAGTCACTCTCTATGCGGAACAGCGCCAGTCGACTCTTGGCACGGGAAACCGGATCGACAGGCATCAAGGGAGGATGCGGAAAGCGCTCATCCAGGTACTCGATCAATACCCTCGCATTATATAAAACGAGATCTCGATCGACCATGGTTGGAACAGTTGCGTAAGGATTCAAGTCGAGCAAATCTTCTTGTAGATTATTGGTATCTACATCATGGATTTCGACCGTAATGTCTTTTTCCGCCAGCACGATACGTGCGCGGTGACACTCCGGGTCAATCGGAGAAGAAAAGCAACTCATCACCGAACGGCGATTCGCCACTACTGACATAATTTTAAATTCCTAAGTTAATGGACGTCCTTCCAGTATTCTTTCTTAAGCAAATAAGCCAGAATCAGGAAGACGAACAGAAAAATGATGACACCGGTACCAACGTTCTTGCGTGTCTGCTTGTAGGGCTCGGCCAGATAATCGAGAAACGCCACCAGGTCGTGAATGGTGTTGTCATACTCCGATTTCGTCATCGAACCCGGTTTAATGATTTCGAAACCGACAATAACTTCGCTTTCGTTGCCGTGAGAATCCTGCACGGTCTTGTACTTGGGCTGTTGAAGCCCCTGTAGTTCGGCCAACACATGCGGCATCCCTACATTTTGAAAAACTCCGTTGTTTACGCCAAGTCCGACACGGGTGTCATCGACGTAGAAGCCTCGCAGGTAATTGTACAGCCAGTCAACCCCGCGCGAACGTGCAATCAGCGAAAGATCAGGCGGTGCGGTACCAAATGCCTGCTCCGCGTATTCCACGGTCATAGTCGTCTTCATCAATTCACCGACCTTGGTTTTGTCACCGTTGACATCCGTGGTAAAGATCAGGTTATCAAGCACCATTTCGTCCGGGATACCCAGGTCTTCGCCAACCCGGTTAAACCTCGAATACGCGGCGGAATGGCAACTCAGGCAATAGTTGACAAAGGTGCGCGCACCGCGTTGCATTGCGGCCTTGTCGCTCCAGTCAATCTCAACCTTGTCATTCGGGAAAGTATGTCCACCACCGGCGCTCCAACCTAATGTTGGTAATAGCAAGCCCGCAACAATGAATAAAATCCTGCTCATTACCGCACCCTCTCTGGAAGCGGCCTGGTGGCTTCGTTCTTACTGATCCACCACAATCCGAGGAAGAATCCAAAGTAACCCAGGCTAAATACGCGGGCGAACAGGGTGCGGGTCTCGGTCGCGGGCAACGCCCCAAGGTAGCCCAGTCCAATGAAACTGACCACCAGCATCACCAGCAACAACTTGAAGGCCGTCGAGCGATAACGCACTGACCTGACCTTGCCCCGGTCAATCCAGGGCAACACGAACAGCACCGCTATCGCTGCAAACATTGCAAGTACACCGGCAAGCTTGTCGGGGATAGCGCGCAGAATCGCGTAGAAAGGCGTGAAGTACCAGACCGGCGC
>JARFPR010000413.1 GCA_029288195.1 Gammaproteobacteria bacterium
GCTAGAATCTGCGCCCATTTTGGCCTAACGGCTTAGGAGAACGATTTTTTATGGCTCGTATTGCAGGCGTAAATATACCTGACCACAAGCATACAGTGATTGCATTGCAATCGATTTTTGGTATCGGCGCGACGCGCTCTGCCAATATCTGTAGCGCGACCGGTATCGACCCACAGACCAAGGTGCGTGAGTTAAACGAAGAACAGCTCGAACAGATTCGAGCCAGTATCGAAACCTTTACCACCGAAGGCGATCTGCGGCGCGAAATTTCGATGAATATCAAGCGCTTGATGGACCTGGGTACCAACCGCGGGATTCGTCATCGCCGCGGTCTTCCGGTGCGCGGTCAACGCACCAAGACCAATGCCCGCACCCGCAAGGGACCGCGTCGTCCGCTGAAGCGATAAGCCAGGATTAACAGGTAACAAAATGGTTGATAAAGCACGTACCAAGAAGAAAACCAAGCGCGTCGTTTCTGACGGCGTAGCCCATATTCATGCGACTTTTAATAATACTATCGTGACCATCAGCGATCGCCAGGGCAATGCGTTGACCTGGGCTACCGCAGGTGGTTCGGGTTTTCGCGGTTCACGCAAGTCGACGCCGTTTGCGGCACAGGTCGCGGCCGAGCGTGCGGGGCAGGCGGCACAGGAAATGGGCATGAAGAACCTCGAAGTCATGGTCAAAGGCCCGGGGCCGGGACGTGATTCGGCAGTTCGTGCACTGAACGGAATCGGATTCAAGATTTCCCGCATAGATGACGTTACGCCGATTCCGCATAACGGTTGTCGTCCTCCCAAGAAACGTCGTGTGTAGGCAGGTTTTATAATGGCAAAATACATCGGACCAAAATGCAAGCTGATGCGTCGTGAAGGCGCGGACCTGAGCTTGAAATCTTCACGTCGCGCGGTTGATACCAAGTGCAAGATCGACAATCCTCCCGGGATGCATGGTGCTGGCACGCGTAAACCCCGACAGTCGGATTACGGATTGCAGTTGCGTGAAAAGCAAAAGTTGCGCCGTATTTACGGCATTCTCGAGCGTCAATTTCGAAATTACTACAAGGAAGCCTCTCGTTTGAAAGGCTCTACCGGTGAAAACCTGTTGCAATTGCTGGAGGCCCGGCTGGACAACGTGGTTTATCGTATGGGTTTCGGTTCAACGCGTGCGGAAGCCAGGCAACTGGTGAATCACAAGTCGATCCAGGTGAACGGTAAAATCGTAAATATTCCGTCGTACGTGGTTTCCGCCTCGGATATCGTCAGCGTACGGGAAAAATCCCGTAAGCAGGCACGCATTTCTGAGTCACTGGCGTTGGCCGAACAAATCGGTTTTCCGGACTGGGTCGATGTTAACCAGAACAAGTTTGAAGGTACCTTCAAGGCGCTGCCAGAGCGCAGCGAATTGCCGCCTGATATCAACGAGCAGCTTGTCGTTGAACTTTATTCCAAATAATTAGCGGGTTATTTATGTCTAAAATGTACTCTGATTTACTGAAGCCGAAGCATGTTAAAGTCGAAGAACAGGAGACCTACCATGCGAAAGTTTCAATCGAGCCGCTGGAACGCGGTTTTGGTCATACCCTCGGTAATGCGCTGAGGCGTATTTTGCTGTCTTCGGTGCGTGGTTGCGCCATCGTTGATTGTCGCATCGAAGGTGTGCTGCACGAATACACAACGATCGACGGTGTTCAAGAAGACGTGATCGATATCCTGCTCAACCTTAAGGGTGTCGGCATCATCATGCATGCCAAGGACGAGGCGACCCTGACCATATCCAAGAAAGGCCCAGGAGTTGTCACGGCAGGTGATATCCAGCTCGACCACGATATCGAGATCGTCGATCCGGATTACGTTATTGCAACCCTGACCAAGGCCAAGAATTTTGATATGTCACTGCACGTGATGAAGGGCCGCGGTTATCAGCCGGCCAATACACGCCAGACTTCGGAAGAAGATGCAGCGCTGGGCCATCTGCAACTTGATGCGTCCTTTTCGCCGGTGCGCAAGATTGCCTACAGCGTTGAAGCGGCGCGTGTTGAACAGCGTACCGACCTGGATAAGCTTATCATCGATATCGAAACCAATGGAACGATTGATCCGGAGGAGGCGATTCGCATCGCTGGCAGTATCCTCAAGGATCAGCTATCGGTCTTTGTAAATCTCGAAGGTTCGGACGAAGAAGTCGAGCATGAGCCGGAATCGCATATCGACCCGATTTTGCTGCGCCCGGTCGACGTTCTCGAGCTGACTGTGCGTTCGGCGAACTGTCTGAAAGCAGAGAATATTTACTACATCGGCGATTTAATTCAGCGCACCGAAGTCGAATTGCTGAAAACCCCGAATCTGGGTAAGAAGTCCCTGACTGAAATCAAGGACGTGCTGGCGTCGTATAGCCTGTCACTGGGCATGCGTCTCGAAAACTGGCCTCCCGCCAGCATCGAAAACGACAGCAAGCTAGCGAGTTAAGAGGTTTAAAAGATGCGTCATCGCAACAGTGGGCGACAGCTCAATCGAAACAGTTCACATCGCAAGGCGATGTTCAAGAACATGGCTGCTTCCTTGATAGATCACGAAGTGATTCGCACTACCTTGCCGAAGGCAAAAGAATTGCGTCGTGTTGCCGAGCCCCTGATTACGCTCGCCAAGCAAGACAATGTGGCCAATCGGCGCGTGGCTTTCAGCCGTCTGCGCGACAAGTCTGCTGTGGGCAAGTTGTTTGCCGATCTGGGTCCTCGCTACAAGGAGCGTCCTGGTGGTTACATGCGTATTCTGAAATGTGGTTTTCGTCCCGGCGACAAGGCTCCCATGGCCTACGTCGAGTTAGTGGATCGACCGGATGTCGACTACGACGACGAGTAAACCTCGTGCACAATTAAAAAAGCCAGCGTCAAGCTGGCTTTTTTTTGCCCCGGTGCAGGGGGACGGCCTGATTTCTACTTTGAATCTTGTACCCGGGTTTCGTCAGGCTGCCAGGTCGGTGGCACGACGTCCGGCGATACTGCGCCTGTTTATTCCAAGATTCGGCAGGAATTCGTCCAGTTTGCCCATCTCGACGCGGCGATCTGTGCCACTGCGCCGATCATCGAGGAAAATGTAGTGACAGCGACAGTCTTGCTCGGTGCAATTTTCAAGTGGCAGGGACGGCGCTTCCCGCGACAGGAAGATTTGACCCGCCATACCGGTGACAGGATCGCAGGCGATGAGTCCAGGACGTATTTTTACCGAACGCCATTTGGCGCTTTCTGACTTTTTGTTGCGATTGGTCGGATTTCCGATTTTCTTGAAACGCTGTATGCTTTCACCATAATCGTATGGCCTGAAAACGAGCATGATGATTGCGACGAGCATACTTAAGAGAACGATTCCAAAGAGTATCGAACTCATACCAATCTCTGAGATCTGGCTTAAAAACGCTTCCATCTTACCAATTTAGTTATTTCTAGCGAGTTGGCCCAGTTTTTCTCCGGGTGAAAAAAAGCCAACTATTGTAGTTGGCTTTTTAGTTTTACTCTTTTTATTAGTGATGTCTAGCACCCATCAGTGCATTTGCCGCCGCTATCGAAGCTCATGGTGCGACCACTAAGGGGCACATGAACCGGCATCTTACTTAGTTTGCTAAAGCTATCGACACGCGTGCCCTCTATTACCTTGCCATTCTGAGTGGATGGCTGG
>JARFPR010000419.1 GCA_029288195.1 Gammaproteobacteria bacterium
CATCAAAATCGTCACCGCGGTTTCGGTGTTGCCGTTACATGACATGCGTATTCTCGCTGGTGAACTCGTCTGCGCAGACATTTTTACCGATCACCGCCTCATGCTTGGCGTCGGACGCGGTGCCTTCGGTTTCGAGATGGAGCGCATGGGCGTGCCACTGGAAACCAGCCGCGAGAAATTCGATGAATCCCTGAACCTACTGCAGGCATTGCTCGCTGACGAAGAAGTTTCCTGGGACGGAAAATATTACAAATTCGATCCGCTGACGATTATGCCGCGCCCAGTTCAGGACATCCCTTTGATGATGGCGGTCCTTGTTCCCGAGGCCATTTATCACTGCACCAAACGCGGGTTTCATATTCAAACCACACCACTGTCGGGAGATCATCAGCACATGCTCGACCAGGTCGGCGCCTTCAAACGGGGCAAGGAAGAACTCGGTGACGCCGGGACACACCAGACCCTGTCGTTGTCTCGGGTTGCTTTTTTGTCACATAGTGATGCCGATCGCAATCGGAAAATTCAAATGGCGCACGACTACTACAGCCGCTTCGATAACGTTTTTACCGGGCCCGGAATCGTCGAGAATGGAGTGATCAAACCCCTGCCCCGCAACATGACGGTTGAACAGACAGCCGAGAATTTAACCATTGGTACCCCGGCGGAAATGATCGACAAACTGGCCCCCTACGCCGAGGCCGGTGTGGATCGCTTCATCATGAACGTCAACTTCGGTGTCGAGCAAGCCGAAGTGCTCGAATCGATCCAATGTTTCGCCGAAGAAGTAATGCCGCATTTCAGCTCTGGTCCGACCCCTCAGGCTAAAGCATCATAACCATAATTTATGGCCGCGGTAGACGTCAGTTATCGAATCGAAGGACAAGGTCCGGCACTTTACCTCGTGCATGGCATCGGTGCGCGCAAGACCACCTGGGATAAACTCATTGCCGGCCTCAGGGACCAGTTCACCTGTGTCAGTTACGATTTACGCGGCCATGGCGAAAGTCCCGTTCCGCCAACACCTTACAGGCTCGATGATCTCGTTGACGATCTCGAAGCGTTACGGCAGAAGCTCGGACACGAGAAAATTCACCTTGCCGGGCATTCGCTCGGCGGCATGATCGGTCCGGCCTACGCACGCGCCTACCCCGATCATACCCTGAGTGTCGGTCTGCTTAGTACCGCCGCGGGTCGTAGCGATGATGATCGCGCAAAACTGAAAGCGGTCGGCGCTGCGATGGAGCAAAACGGGATCGCCGAAACCCTGGGTACATTTGTAACACGCTGGTTCACCGATACATTCATCCAGGCACATCCGGACCTGGTAGAAGCACGTCTGCAACAGGTTAAAGATACTCCTGCCGAAGTATTCCTCAGCGTATTCTGGATTTACGCCACCACGGAAATGGCGCCATGGTTGCATGAAATCAAATGCCCCTGCCTGGTGCTGACCGGTGAGCTCGATGGTGGCTGCAATCCACGTCTCAATCAATTCATTAATGGCGAACTGCCCGATTCCCGCCTGGTCATCCTCGAAGGGCTAAAACATGCATTAATGATTGAGGCCAGCGACCAGGTACTGCCCCAGCTTCGAGAATTTCTACTCGAGCAAAGCTGAGACTGCTACCCTTCGCGTCGTGGAATTCAACAACCTAAAAGCTGCGCTGTTCGTGGTCATCGCGATGTCGATGATTACCACCAATGATGCCATCGTAAAGCACATCACCCAGGTGTTTAATGTCGGGCAGATCATGTTTTTACGCGGCGCCCTGATCTGCATAATCTTCGCCGGCGTGATGACGCTGCGCAGGCAACCTGTTTTCAATCGCCGCAGCTTGCATCGCTGGAACTTGCTGCGCGCCATGTTTGAGCTGGGCGCCACCCTCGCCTTCCTGACCGGCCTGTCCCTGTTGCCCATCGCCGTTGCATCGACCCTGGGCTTTGCCTCTCCCATATTCCTGGCACTGCTGGCGGCAACCATTCTGAAGGAAAACGTAACCCTGGATCGATGGATTGTTATCCTGGTCGGCTTTGGTGGCGTGATACTGATCACCAATCCATTTTCCGAGACAGCCTCGTGGGCGGTTATATTTCCGATCATCTGCGCTTTTTTCGTGGCCTTGCGCGATATCGCGATTCGCTATGTACCCAACGATATCCCGTCGTCGCAGGTCGCATTCACCAATGCCTGGATTGTTATGCTAGGTGGTGGAATCTATTCGCTTTACCAGGGATGGGGGGAAGCCGACCTGCAATGGTACCTGTGGTTTATCGCTCTAGGCGCCGTACTTTACTGTGGATATCTGTTCCTGATAATTGGCAGCCGCATCGGCGAACTATCCTTCATCAGCCCGTTCAAATACATTAGTATCTTGATCGCAATAATATATGGTTACCTGATCTGGGGTGATAAACCAACATTGACAATGCTCGCAGGTGCCAGCGTTATTGTAGTTTCGGGTATTATGCTGTTGCACACCGAAAAACGACGTAACCGCAACACGGTCCTGACATCGGAGACCCAGTAACCGCAATGTCCACTTCACAACCAGAAAAACCGTCGGGCTGTTACGCCCCGGGCGTAATCGACTGGATTTTTTCGAGTGGTCGACGAGTCGAGAGCACCAAGGAATTCGTGCATCAGCTGGCGCATAAAATGAATGAGCACGGCGCATCGATTGACCGCTTGATGGTGTCGCTGTTAACACTCAATCCGCAACTGGTTGGCACTTCGGAAACCTGGGTGAAGTCAACTGACACGACTACGACTATCAACGCATCGCACGGCGTGCGAACCTCCGAACGCTACATCGGCAGTCCATTGGCAACAATCTATGAAACCCATAAACGCGTGCGCCGGCGACTGGATAACCTGCCGCAAGATGCGCACCGTGCCTATACCGAGCTGGCCGAGGACGGCTATACCGATTACGTGGCGCTACCGGTGCTTTTCGGCGAGGTCGCCGAGCCGGGCGCCGCAATTATCATCAGCACCCGAAGAACGGGCGGTTTTAGCGATGAGCACATCGAGAACTTCAGGCGAATTCGTGACTACCTGGCACCGGTACTCGAAGTGCACGCGTTAAGACATATATCGCGTTCGTTGATGAATACCTATGTCGGCAAACGTACCAGCGAAAAAGTACTCGCCGGCATGATCAAACGCGGCGATGCCGATATCATCAACGCCGCACTGTGGTTCAGCGATTTGCGCAATTTTACCCACCTGACCGAAACCCTGCCCGCCGAACAGATACTGGAATTGTTGAATGAATACTTCGAATTCGTATCGGCCGCGGTTACCGCGCGCGGCGGTGAAATATTGCGCTTTATCGGCGACGCGATGCTAATCGTGTTTCCAATTGATGACAATATGTGTGGGCGGACCGCCTGCAACGCCGCCATTGATGCCGCTATTGACGCCTATGACACGCTCGAAACCCTGAATCACCGCCGCCGCCGTCACGGTCAGCCCGAAATTGAATTTGGCGTCGGCCTGAGCATCGGCGAGGTGATTTACGGTAATGTCGGTGCACCCGATCGACTCGATTTCACCGTCATGGGACCCGCGGTCAATCGTACCGCACGCCTCGAATCACTGACTAAGAATTTAGATTGCAATATTCTGTTCTCAAAAACCTTTGCCGAGCTGATCGAAGTACCCTCGCAATTCCTCGGCGACCACGAAATGAAGGGAATCGCTGATCCACAGGCAGTTTACGCGCTGTGTGAAACCTGAAGATGCGAATTTCCGAAGTTCACATCTACCAGAAAGACCTGCAATTGGACCAGCCCTACACGATGGCCGGCACAGTCCTGCACGCGCTGGATTCCACCATTGTAAAACTGGTTTGTGACGACGGTTTGGTGGGCTGGGGTGAAACCTGCCCGGTTGGCCCGACCTATCAGCCGGAACATGCGGCGGGCGCCAGAGCTGCTTTATCACTGTTGGCGCCTGCAATTGTCGGTAAATGCGCGTTGACACCTTTATTGGTGCGGCGTCATATGGACGCCCGGTTAAATGGTCACAACCAGGCCAAGGCCGCAATCGATATTGCGCTGATGGACCTGATCGGCAAACATCACAAGATGCGGGTTTGTGACCTGCTCGGCGGTGCGATCAGCGAAGCCGTTCCTTCCTATTTTGCGCTCGGAATCGCCTCACCCGAAGATAGCGCCGCACAGGCAAGGGAAAAAGTTGGTCAGGGCTTCCCTCGCCTGCAGATCAAGTGTGGTGGCCGCGCCGTTGACGAGGATATTGCCGTCATTCATAAAGTCTGGGAAGCCGTTGGCAACGAGGTTCGCCTGGCAATCGACGCAAATCGCAGCCTGACCGCGAGAGACACCCTGCTGCTCAGCCTGTCCTGCAAACGTATCCCCATCGTTATCGAGCAACCCTGCAATACGATGGAGGAAATCGCTTCGATACGATCGCAAATTCATCACCCGGTGTACCTGGACGAAAATACGGAAACCGTCAACGACGTGTTGCGCGCGATCTCGCTCGGGGTTTGTGACGGCTTCGGTTTGAAGTTAACACGGCTCGGTGGCTTGAACGCGTTTACCACGGTGCGTGATATCTGCGCGGCGCGTTCGATGCCACATTCCTGCGACGATACCTCGGGCGGCGATATCATCGCCGCTGCCTGTGTCCATGCCGGGGCTACCGTGGATCCCGGACTACTCGAAGGCGTCTGGATCGGCGCACCTTACTACGAAGAGCACTACGATCCCGAGAATGGTATTCAGATCAAAGATGGCCACATCGATCTGCCACGGGCACCTGGGCTCGGCGTAACTCCAGACGAGCGTCGCATTGGAAACCTGTCGGCATCATTTAATTAAAGCGCGCCAATCACTCCTGTCCCATCACCGATGACAATCACTCATATTTTAGATTTAACATTAACTTTACATTTTAAATTATTGAATTATATAGATTTTAAATTCTAAGCATCAATGCTCAGGCTATGTTATTCCGTAGAGAAACAGTTATGGTGGATATCATCAATCGTCGGCTTAGCCATGGGCCTGTTGGGCTTTCAGTTTTCGTCTTTGCAGAAATTGTTGGTGTGATTCGGGGGTGCCATCATGGAACGAGCCGGCCCACTTGTCGCAGGGAATTTCCAGGCCACCATAATTACATTCGAAAAACCGATGATGCATCTGGTGATGAAAAGTCCCCAGCGCCAGCCTGTTTTTGCCACCGAAAACCAGTCCCTCGTAACCCGTATGCGTGGTTGCAGCCGACAAGGTGTAGTGCTGCAAATGGTACATGATCAGTAGCGGATTAGCCGGCACCACCCAGTGAACCAGGACCGAGCCAAGATAAATAATGTGTTCTACCGGGTGCATCGATAGCCCCGACCAGGGTCCGATATTGGTATTGCGATGATGCAGGTAATGCACATGTCGGTAAAGCGGCGGCCAGTGGATCAGGCGATGAATCAGGTAAAAGTAAAGCGTCTCCCAGATCGGCACCAGGAAAATCAGCAACAGCAACCAGGGCAAATCTCCCGGCATTGCCAGCATCGGGGCATAGCCATTCGCCAGTGCCCACATCATTAAAGCCTCGTATGCTGTCCATACCGTGACGCCACTGGCACAGGTCCAGAACATGTTATCGAGAACCTGGTTGTTGAAGGTAAAAACACGGCTGCTTTTAGCAAGCGGCCTGGCGTCATAGCGTCGATCCTCGCCCTGTTTGCGGTAGACGTAAAAATAAAGATGCAGTCCTCCGGCCACGAGAAACATCAGCGCCAGGTTCCTGACAAAAATCTGCGCGATCCAGTCGAACTGAAAAACCTGGCAGCGCACCAGTGCGGGTGAAAAAAAGAACCAGGAGATGATCGAAAGCATCAGGATGACCAGGTTTTCCGAAATCGGAAACCAGCCACCGACAAACCATTTCAAAATGGCCTTCGGCCTGAAGGGTCCGCTAAACAGTGGTGAAACCTGGATCGGCAGATCAGGCTGATAGTTCCATTGTCGTTTCTTCGCCCGACCGGGCGCATCGTCCGCAGCCAGTTTATCTGTCGAGTTTGTCATTGAATGCTGTAATTCGGTAAATATCGCAATCTGCGGACTCCATTCCGATAGTTTTTCATGGTTAAATGTCGCAAATCAACCATTCATATTCCCGGCATGTTGATATGTTTGTCTTCTGTAAGCAATACCTCTTAATCTGAAGAGCAAATTAACCCAATGGAGAAAGCGATGCCCGAGGCAAGCCTGAGCCAAACTGAATTTTCTCAAATCAGGGGCCAGTACGACGAAATTGCAACCCGTTCACACTCGATCAATACTCGCTGCTATACCGATTCGAAGTTTTTACAGATCGAGCGCGAGCAGGTGTTTCATCGCAGCTGGCAGTTCCTGTGCCACGAGGAAAAACTGCGTGACTCGGGTAGCTATGTCACTTTGAGTATTGAGGGTCAAAGCATTGTTGCAGTGCGCAA
>JARFPR010000427.1 GCA_029288195.1 Gammaproteobacteria bacterium
CTCACCAGCATCGGTCGAATAACCGATCAAAAGGTTGACCTGATGCGCCAGCCGACGGGCCCGGGGCGACCGGCCCTGCATGCGGCCCTGGAGGCAATGGGTGACGATGGCATGTTGATCATGATCGGTACGGGTGACCCCGATTACGAGCAATTTCTGTCTGAAACCATGGCAATTTATCGAAATTTTGTCTACCTGCGCGGATTTTCAGAGGAACTGGCGGAAGCGCTTTATCAACAGGGAGACCTGTTTTTCATGCCCAGTGCGTTCGAACCTTGCGGCATAAGCCAGATGCTGGCGTTGCGTGCGGGCCAGCCCTGCCTGGTGCATCACGTTGGTGGCTTGCGTGATACGGTCAAGGATGGCAAAACGGGTTTTGCTTTTACCGGTGATAATCCAACCGCGCAGGCCGACGCGCTGGTCTCGACGGTGCAACGCGCGCTAATCCAGTTCCAGAAAAAATCCACCCGGTGGAAGACCATGCGCAAAGCAGCGGCGATGGAGAGATTCGATTGGGCGGCCAGTATCGATGCTTATATAAAGTATCTGTACCAGAAATCATGAACTGCTAACGTCATGGCAACGCTGAAATCCAGTTACGAAACCATTGCGCGCGGGCGGCACGGTGATCCGTTCAAGATCCTCGGGCCACACAGCGCAATCAAAAACTGGACGGTGCGCAGCTTTCAACCACAGGCGCAGGCGGTGGAACTCGTCGACCTCAACGACCAACTGCTGATCAAGATGCGATCGGTTCACCAGGACGGTTTGTTTGAAGCAAAACTGCCGCTACCCATCACCAGTTATCGGCTGCGCCTCCATGAAAATGATCACAGTTACACCCTCGATGATCCGTATCGCTTTAAGTCCCCCTTCGGAGATCTTGATCGTCACCTGATGCGAGAGGGTAAACTGAAAAATCTCGCGGATAAGCTGGGTGCCCATGTAACTGAAATCGACGACGTCGAGGGCGTGCATTTTGCGGTCTGGGCGCCCAGTGCCAGCCGCGTCAGCGTAATCGGTTTGTTCAACGGCTGGGACGGTCGGCGCCACCCGATGCGACGTCACCCCACCGGCGGCGTCTGGGATATCTTTATCCCGGGTCTTTGCGCCGGCGACTACTACAAGTACGAGATACTCGACGCCAACGGAAAATTACTGCCGCTGAAGGCCGATCCGTTTGCGCGGCAGATGGAGCTGGCCCCGGGCAATGCATCGATTGTGCAGCATGATGAATACAACTGGCAGGATAGTGAATGGCTCGAGACCAGGCGCGGCTCCAGTACGCTCGATCAACCCATGGCAGTTTACGAGGTGCATCTCGGTTCGTGGCGCCGGCAGGCTGATGACAACCAGGTGTTGAGTTACCGCGAGCTTGCTGCAAGCCTGGTCGCTTACGTCAAGGATATGGGTTACACCCATATCGAGTTACTCCCGGTCAGCGAGCATCCATTCGATGGTTCCTGGGGTTATCAACCCGTTGGATTATTCGCGCCGACATCCCGATTCGGTAACCCTGAAGATTTCAAATTTTTCATCGACAGCTGCCATCAGCAGGGTATCGGCGTGATCATGGACTGGGTTCCGGCCCATTTCCCACGCGACGATTTCGGCCTCGGACAATTCGACGGCAGCAGTCTCTACGAGCATGCCGACCCACGCCAGGGCGCGCATCCCGACTGGGGCACGCTGATTTTTAACTTTGGCCGTCCGGAAGTCGTCAACTACCTGATTGCCAATGCACTGTTCTGGGTCGAGGAATACCACATCGACGCATTGCGCGTCGACGCGGTCGCCTCCATGTTGTATCTCGACTACTCGCGTGCACCAGGTGAATGGGTGCCCAATCGATACGGCGGCAATGAAAACCTCGAGGCGGTCGAGTTCCTGTGCCAGATGAACGAACAGGTGCACGCGACCGGCGCGGTCACCATTGCCGAGGAGTCGACCGCCTGGCCGGGCGTTTCACACCCGGTTTACACCGGGGGGCTGGGCTTCAGCTACAAGTGGAACATGGGCTGGATGCACGACAGCCTGGGCTACTTCGGCGAGGATCCGGTGCATCGGCGCTACCACCACGACAAGCTCACGTTCGGGTTGCTCTACGCCTTCAGTGAAAACTTTATCCTGCCGCTGTCGCACGACGAGGTGGTGCACGGCAAGGGCTCGATGATCCAGCGCATGCCCGGCGACGAGTGGCAGGCATTTTCCAACCTGAGACTTTACTACGCCTTCATGTACGCGCACCCCGGTAAAAAACTGCTGTTCATGGGCGGCGAATTCGCGCAACAGCGCGAATGGAACCACGACAGTTCACTCGACTGGCACCTGCTCGACCAGCCCGCGCACGCCGGCATCCAGCAGCTGGTTCGGGACCTGAACCATTTCTACCGCAACACGGCAGCGCTGTACCAGGTCGATTTCAGTGCCGAAGGCTTCGAATGGATCGACTGCAGCGATAACGAGCAGGGGGTGATCTCCTTCATACGTCACGGCTCGAATCCGGGCGAAATGGTGATTACGGTGTGTAACATGACGCCGGTAATACGCCGCGGTTATCGTGTCGGCGTGCCTGCGGCGGGTTGCTACCGGGAAAAAATTAACAGCGACGCCAGCATCTACGGTGGCAGTGGAGTGGGAAATCTCGGCGAAGTCTATGCTGACGAAGTTGCCGTCCACGGACGAGACTACTCGTTGAATTTGACCTTGCCGCCGCTAGCGACTTTAATCCTGTCATTCGAATGACCGATAACGAGAACTGACTGATACAACATGAAAACGCGTAACAACAAAGAAATCGCCGCGCTGGCCCCCCCGGGTCGTGACAGCGAGAGCCTGGTGCACGACTTCCGGCGTTACTTTAATCACACCCTTGGCCGCAATCATTACCAGAGTTCGCCGCATTACGAGTACGTCGCGTTGGCGATGACGCTACGCGACCGCCTCATGCACGGGATTAACAATACCCGCCATATTTATGAAAAGCAGGATAGCCGCCGGGTTTGTTACCTGTCGATGGAATACCTGCTCGGTCGCAGCTTGCGCAATGCATCGCTGAACCTCGATCTTGGCGATGAGCTGACCGCCGCACTGAACCAGCTTGGTCTCGACGAGGAAGAGCTGGTCGAGCAGGAGCACGATGCCGGGCTCGGTAACGGCGGACTCGGTCGGCTGGCCGCCTGCTTTCTCGATAGTTGCGCAACGATGGGTTTGCCGGTGATCGGCTACGGTATTCGCTACCAGTACGGCATGTTTCGCCAGAAAATTGCGGGCGGTCACCAGGTCGAGGAACCCGATTCCTGGCTACGCGGCGGTCACCCCTGGGAAATCGAACACGCCGAGTACGAACAGGCGGTGCAATTCGGTGGGCGCGTCGAACACTATCTTGACGATGATGGTCGCAGCCATGCGCGCTGGGTGGATACCTATGACGTAATGGCGATTCCTTTCGATATTCCGGTGCCCGGGTACCAGAATGGCACCGTCAACATCCTGCGGCTATGGTCGGCCGTTGCCACCAACGAATTCGACCTCGATGAATTTAACGCCGGTAGCTATACCGAGGCGGTCGCCGGCAGAACCGCGGCGGAAAACATTACCATGGTGTTATATCCCAACGATGCCAGCGAAAACGGCAAGGAACTGCGCCTGCGGCAACAGTATTTTCTCGCCTCGGCCAGCCTCAAGGACGTGTTCCGACAATGGGTCAATCGCTATGGTGAAGACTTTACCCAGTTCGCTGAAAAGCACTGCTTCCAGTTAAACGACACCCACCCGAGCATCGCCGTGGCCGAGCTGATGCGCCTGTTGATCGATGTGCATGGTCTAAAATGGGACGCGGCCTGGAAAATCACCACCAGCTGCATGGCCTATACCAACCACACCCTGTTGCCGGAGGCGCTCGAGCGTTGGCCGGTCAGCCTGTTGGAGCAACTGGTGCCGCGGGTGATGGATATCGTGCGCGAGATTAACAGTCGCTTCGTCGCCGAAATTACCGAACGCTGGCCGAAGGACGTGAAACGACGCGAACGCATGGCCATTATCGAGGAAGGCCACGAGCCCATGGTGCGCATGGCACATCTTGCCATCGTCGGCAGCTACTCCGTGAATGGCGTAGCCGAGCTCCATTCGAACCTTTTGAAGCAGGGGCTGTTCCAGGATTTTCACCAACTCTGGCCAACCCGGCTTAACAACAAGACCAACGGTGTCACCCAGCGACGCTGGCTCATGGCCTGCAATCCCGGGCTGGCGCAACTGATAACCGACAGCATCGGCAGTGGCTGGGTTACCGACCTGGACCAGCTCGAAAAGCTGGTTCCGCTGGCGCAGGACGCCACCTTTCGCGAATCCTGGCAAGCGGTCAAGCAGGCTAACAAGTTAAAGGTTGTAGATTTGGTGAAACAGGCTTGTGATATCGATCTTTATCCCGATGCCATATTTGACGTGCAGGTTAAACGCATGCACGAATACAAACGCCAGTTGCTCAACGTGCTGCATGTCATACATTTATTGCAGCGGATTCACCGTGGCGACACGGCCGACTGGACCCCGCGCTGCGTGCTCATCGGCGGCAAGGCTGCCCCGGGTTACTTCATGGCCAAACTGATCATCAAGTTGATCAATAATGTCGCCGAGGTTGTTAACGCGGATCCCAGGACAAAAGGCCTGTTACGCCTGGTATTTCTGCCAAATTACAATGTCAGTACCATGGAGGTCATCTGCCCGGGCTGCGATCTATCCGAGCAAATCTCGACTGCAGGTAAGGAGGCTTCGGGTACCGGTAACATGAAATTCATGATTAACGGCGCGCTCACTATCGGTACCCTCGACGGGGCTAATATCGAGATCCGCGAAGCCGTCGGCGCGGACAATTTTTTCCTCTGCGGGATGAGTGCCGAAGAAGTCGCACAGGCACGTCCGCAATACGATCCAGCGGCGATCGTTGCCGACGACGACGACCTGCGCGAGGTCATGGAAGTATTGCAGAGCAACCAGTTCAGCCAGTCGGAACCCGGTATTTTCGATCCGATCATCGCGGGCATATTGAACCCGCAGGATGCGTGGATGACGGCCGCGGACTTTGCCAGTTTCGTTGCCGCACAGCGAGTTGCGGCAAGTACTTTCCAGGATCGGGACCTCTGGACGCAGATGAGTATTTTCAATACCGCGGCAAGCGGGCGCTTCTCTTCCGATCGAACCATTCGCGAATACAACGATGACATTTGGCGACTGCAGCCGGTGGCAATGGTCCCAGATAAAACGCAGTCACCATGAAACACAAGCAGCTGCGCGGAACGCCAAGGCCGCTCGGAGCTAGTTGGGACGGTCACGGGGTAAATTTTGCGCTGTTCTCGGCGCATGCGACCCGGGTCGAGCTGTGCCTGTTTAACGCCAAAACCGGACGCGAGAGCGAGCGCTTCGAGCTCGAAGCCAGCGATCAGGTCTGGCATGCATACCTGCCGAAATGTGGGCCGGGTACCCATTACGGCTACCGCGTGCATGGACCGTATCAACCGCGGCAGGGCCACCGCTTCAATCCAGACAAGTTACTGCTTGATCCTTATGCCAGGGAGATCGGCGGCCAATTGAGCTGGGACGACGCCGTCTATGGCTTTGATTTTAATGATCCCGAGCTGGACCTGAGTTCAAGCAGCAGCGACAGTGCCAGGTTCGTCCCGAGGTCCGTGGTTGTCGACGAGACTTTCGACTGGGGTGATGATCGATCGCCACGGGTGCCCTGGCCGTGCACGATTATTTACGAAGCCCACGTGCGTGGCTTTACCATGTTGAACCAGGAAATAGACGAGAAACAGCGCGGCAGTTTTGCCGGGCTGGCATCGGATAGCGTGATTTCTTACCTCAAGTCACTTGGCGTAACCACGCTGGAATTGATGCCAGTGCACGCGTTTGTCGACGATCACTTCCTGGTGAAACAAGACCTTGTCAATTACTGGGGCTACAACAGCATCGGTTTCTTCGCCGTCGAACCGCGCTACCTTTCGAATGGCGATCGCAACGAATTCAAGGCCATGGTGCGACGCCTGCACCAGGCCGGTATCGAAGTGATTCTCGATGTCGTTTACAACCACACCGCCGAAGGCGACCAGACCGGGCCGACGCTCTGTTTTCGTGGCATCGATAATGCCAGCTATTACCGGCTTTCAGACGAGGATAAACGCTTCTATATCAACGACAGCGGCTGTGGCAATACCCTCAACCTGAATCACCCGCAGGTTTTACAAATGGTCATCGATAGCCTG
>JARFPR010000168.1 GCA_029288195.1 Gammaproteobacteria bacterium
TCCAGCAGTATCGATTCCACCGAGTTACCCGAAGCCTTGCCGTTAGCCGACATAGGGGATCTCGATATCGACAGGCCCTACCTGAAACTGGTTGAAGACCCGGTTTATGGTCTGGCGATACAAATTGTCATCCTGGTGCAAAGCCTGGATGCGACCGAGCCGGCAAAAACGCTGCAAGCCCAATACCCTTTTACCGATCGGCTCAATGAACTTACCGTCGGCGTACAGGAAGCCTATGACCGCTACAAGGAACTTGCGCTGTTGCGTGACCCGTTGAAAACCAGTTTCACAATGTCGCTGTCGGTCATCTGGTTGTTAAGCGTGTTCTCCGCGATCTGGCTGGCTTTTGTCGCTGCGCGCAAACTGGTATCACCCATCAACGACCTGGTTGAAGGCACCAAGGCGGTTGCTGCGGGTGATTACGAAAAGCAGTTGAACCTTTCAGGCAGTGATGAACTCGGATTTCTGCTGCGCTCTTTTAACACCATGACGCGCAAGATCTCGCGTAGTCGCGCCGTTGCCGAGCAGAGTCAGCTCATGGAGGCCCTGCAGAGAAATTACCTGGAATCGGTAATGGAGCATATTACCTCCGGTGTACTGACGATCGATGAAACCGGGTTCATAAAAAGTGTTAATCCGGCTGCCTGCCTGATTTTTGATATTGATAATCACTTGTTCACCTCGCTCCATACTGCCGATGTCGTGCGCCAGTAACCGATGATGGAACCATTTTTTGATGCCGTTCAGTCACAACTGAACAATCATCTGGAATGGCAGGAGGAAATCGTTATATTTATCCAGGGAGGCAGGAAAATACTGCGAGTTCGTGGCACTACGCTGCTATCGCAAAACGATGATCGCAAGGAGCAGGTCATCGTGGTCGATGATTTGACCGAATTAATCCAGGCGCAAAAGGAATCAGCCTGGAGCGAAATGGCGCGCCGACTGGCACACGAGATTAAAAATCCGCTAACGCCAATTCAGTTGTCGGCCGAGCGTCTGCATCGCAAGTTAAGCGGTGAGGTCAGCGCTGAAAAGCAATCGTTGCTGGATCGCTACACGCATACCATCGTACAGCAGGTCGAGGCGATGAAATCCATGGTAAACGCCTTTACCGAATATGCGCGGGCGCCGACCCAGAAACCGCAGTGGGTCGATGTAAATGCGATGCTTGAAGAAATTGCAGTGCTTTATCACGCGGATAACACGGCTGTCGAGATCGAATTAAAACTCGATAAATCGCTGCCGGTGATTGAGGCGGATGACGTGCGCCTGCGCCAACTGATTCACAACCTGGTCAAAAACAGCCTTGAAACCCTGGAAGGCGAGGGCTGGATAGAATTAAAGACAGAATACGTCGAGAAACCAGATCATAGCTGGATCGAATTCGCTGTTGAAGACAGTGGCCAGGGTATTGCGACCGAGGTTGCTGATAATCTGTTTGATCCTTACGTGACGACCAAGACCTCGGGCAGCGGGCTTGGTCTTGCCATCGTGCAAAAGATCGTCGATGAACACGGCGGTTCCGTGCGCGTCGACAAGTCAAGCCGGGGTGGTGCAAGATTTACCATCCGTCTGCCCGTATCCGTCGCAGCAAACGAGGCAGAGGCCAGTCCTGCGGTTGAGCCCATGAAAAAGAAGGTAATGCCATGAACGCCCGAATCCTGGTGGTTGATGATGAACCCGATATTCGTTTCCTGCTAAAGGATATTCTCGAGGATGAAGGTTACCAGGTTGACGTGGCGGAGCATGCCAAAGCTGCCAATGAAATCAGGCGTGTTTCGGATCCTGACCTTGTACTGCTGGATATCTGGATGCCCGAGGTGGACGGTGTGACACTGTTGAAACAATGGAAGTCTTCCGGTCGGGACCACTGCCCGGTAGTGATGATGTCAGGTCACGGCACTGTTGAAACCGCGGTCGAGGCTACCCGCTACGGTGCGATTGATTTCGTGGAAAAACCGCTTTCCATGGCCAAGCTGATAAGCACTGTAAAGTCAGCCCTGGCAAACAGTTCGCATGGACTGCGACAGGATAATAAACAACGACGCGAAGAACCCGTCGGCAACAGCCGGGTGGTGCAGAATCTCAAACAGAACATGCTGGATTTAGGCAGTTCAAACCAGGCGGTCTTCCTGTCCGGACCTTACGGCAGTGGCAGACGAATATGGGCTAATTATCTCAGCGCCTCTGCGGGTGGTATGGATATGTTCGATACCGACCGGGAGCTGCGCAGTTATCTACCCTTAAAAGCCAATCTGTATATTGAGGATATCTGTGATCTCAGTCTCGAACAGCAAGCCGAACTTCACGATGCCATCGAGTTAACCAATCGAGAATCGAAATTCCGATTCATTATCTCAAGTCGGTCTGATTACCAGGCGCTGAAAAACAATGTCCAGGTTGATCCGCGTATGGCGACTTTGTGGATGAATGCAATTTTAATTCCATCTCTGGATGAACATATCGAGGATATCCCCGAACTGTTGGAATACTATGTCAATTGGTATAGTGATCATGAACAATTACCCTATCGGCATTTTGATGTTGCGGCACAAAACCTGTTGCGCAATCATCGTTGGTCCGGGGATATCAACCAGCTAAAGCAGTTTGTTAAGGCAATTCTGGAAAATGACGATACAGAGAATATTGATCTGCCGGAAATCGAAGATACGCTGCACCAGGTTACAACGAACGCTGACCCGGACCCGGATAACAAAATGCAGATCACAATCGATATGAATCTTGATCTGAGGGAAGCGAGAGAAGCGTTTGAACGCGAATACCTGTCCCGGCACCTGGCGCTCAGTGACAATAATATGTCAGAGCTGGCACGCCGGGTCGGGCAGGAGAGAACGCATCTGTATCGCAAGTTGAAATCACTGGGATTACAAACCAAAAAACAATAACAAACCATGAATATAATCATCTTAGGTGCCGGACAGGTAGGTTCGACGGTAGCGACTGAACTTGCCAAGGAAGAGAGCAACGAAATCACGGTCGTCGATACCAATCAGCAAATTCTCTCTGAATTACAGGATCGACTCGATCTGCGCACCATTTGTGGTAACGGTTCTTACCCGGGGTTACTCGAAGATGCGGGTGCCGACGATGCTGACATGCTGATAGCGCTGACCAATAGCGATGAAATCAACATGATTGCCTGCCAGGTGGCATCCTCGCTTTTCCACACGCCTACCAAGATTGCACGTATTCGTTCGCCGGAATACCTGGGCCGACCCGGCCTGTTTGCCGAGGACTCGATCCCGGTCGACTTCATGATCAGTCCCGAATCGCTGGTCACGGAATATATCTACCACCTGATCGAACATCCCAGCGCCTTGCAGGTGCTGGATTTTGCCGGGGGCAGGGCACAACTGGTCGCGGTCAAAGCCTATCATGGCGGTCTGATGGTCGGGCGTGAACTGAAAACCATGAATGATGTGGTCCCTGGTATCGATATGCGGGTAGCGGCAATATTTCGCGGCGGTGAGTCGATTCAGCCGTCCGCACAATGCGTGATCGAGGCGGAAGACGAGGTGTTCTTTCTGGCCGCACGCGAACATATACCGACCGTTATCTCTGAAATGCGCAAGCTTGAAAAACCCAACAAGCGCATCATGCTGGCCGGTGGTGGCAATATTGGTGGTCAGCTGGCAGCAATGATGGAAAAGGATTACCAGGTCAAGGTGATCGAGACCAATCCGGCACGTACGCGCGAACTGTCAGCTACTCTGAATTCAACTATCGTGTTGCTGGGAGATGCCGCCAACCCGGATCTGCTGATCGAGGAAAACATCGAAAGCATGGATGTATTCTGTGCGCTCACCAATGATGACGAAGCCAACATCCTGTCCTCAATGCTTGCCAAACGCATGGGTGCCAAAAAAGTTATGTCCCTGATCAATCGGGCAGC
>JARFPR010000472.1 GCA_029288195.1 Gammaproteobacteria bacterium
GATCTTGCAATCGTGAATACCGAGGTCTAGCCAGCTGCGTAGTTGTTGACAAGCCCGCCTGATAACCCAGTCGCCGATCTGCAAGATCAACCCACGCTGCTCGGCAAATTCAATAAATTCGTAGGGCGATACCACGCCACGCGTGGGATGATTCCAGCGGATCAGCGCCTCAACCCCGACGATCTTTTGCTGGCTGATATCCAGTTTCGGCTGGTATTGCAGCACCCATTCCTCTTTTTCGATTGCCTGGCGCAGATCAGCTTCAAGTTGCCGATGTTTAATCGAAATCTCCTGCACATGGTGATCGAAGAACTGGTACCCGACCTCCGACTTGTGTTTCTTGCTGTATTGCTTGGCGCTCATCGCATGGTTGAGCAATTCTTCAACACTGTCCGCATCCGTCGGGTAGAGGCTGACACCGATGTGGCTGGTGGGATATACGGTATTGCCATCGATCTCGACCTCCTCGTTGACGATATCCATCACCCTTTTAACGGCCCAGGTTACCTGTTCCTTTTCGGGTAGATCGGTAAACAGCACCGCGAATTCATCTCCGGCAAAACGCGAAACGCTCAAGCGCGAAACGCCGTCGGTTTTACGCACAATCGAGTTCAACCGGTAAGCGACTTTCTTCAGCAACTCGTCGCCTCCTGATCTGCCCAGGGTCGCGTTGATCTGGCTAAACATATCGATGTCGATAATCAGGACTGCAGCGAGCTGATCGTGACGGCAACCGCGCTCGATCGCCTGGTGAATTCGGTCGTAAAACAGCACCTGGTTGGGCAACCCGGTCAGGCTGTCATAGCTTTTACTGTATTCGAGTTCGGATGAAAACTCGGACGCCATGCTTTCAAGTTCAGCAATGCGGTGCTGAAGGTTCGCGACGTTCGACCCGGCCTCGGATTCCTGTGGATTTTCGGCAACCACCATTTCAGTTTGATCCTCATCGGTTGCCATCGCGGCCCAGCTGACCACGCGGTTACGCCCGGTTTGCTTGGCGGCATAAAGTGCTTCGTCAGCAAGATGATTCAAATTGCCCTGATCCGTCGGATTGTCATGCATGCTGGCAACCCCGAGACTCGCGGTGACACGCGGTCCGTTTTCGTAGCGCTTGGTTGATTCATCCTTTACCCGCAGACGTATGCGCTCGGCCACTTTTATCGCCATATCGACCGGCATGCCTGGCAACACCACGCAAAATTCCTCACCACCGTAACGCGCAACGAGATCATCCTTCCGGGTATTCGCCTTCAAGATTTCGGCAAGCATCTTGATCACTTCGTCACCGGTGGCATGCCCGAAGTTATCGTTGACCAGCTTGAAGTGATCGAGGTCGACCATGATACAGCAGAGCTCGGAGCCATCCGCGAGAGATGCGTTAAACAGTAATTCGAATTCTTCCGAAAAAGCGCGCCGGTTCAGGCACCCGGTGAGCGAATCCCGGGTTGCAAGATAGGACAGCTCCTTGTTCTGCTCCTTAACCTGGGCTTGCGTTTTTTCCAGGCGATGCACCATGGTTTGCAGTTCGACGTTGCGTTCCTCGATTTCAGTAATGTCATCGAGAGTAATAAGCACGCCCTGCGCTTTCCCCTCGGGGCTCAGGATTGGCGAGGCGTTGATCGCGAACTTGAAGGTGTTACCGTCTTCAGATTTCAGATTAAATTGGGCACCGATAGACGCCTTGCCGGTTTTGAGCACATCGAGCCAGGGCAACTCGGTCCCGGATTTCTTTTTCGAAACACGTTCCCAGTTCAACTCGGAGGCCTTGCCGCCAAGTAATGAAAATGGGTCGCGCCCGATTTTATCGCTGAAAGCCTTGTTGGTGAGCAGGATCTGCTCGTCTTCGTCGACGATCATGACACCCTCGGAAAGGGTGTCGAATGCAGCATTGACGCGTTCCGGGATAACCGCCGACGGATCGAGCTGGCGCAGCGTCCTCAGCATGAACACCAGGTAAACGAAGAAGCCGATCAGCAGGCAAAAGACGACCAATTTGAAAATTCCCTTTTCGACAAAACCAAAGAATGAATCGCTTTTAAGTGCCTCGAAGCGCAATTCGACGTTGCCCCACGGTTTTCCTTTTTGCAGCAACGGCACCAGTACGTGAGACGAGGTCGACTTGTCACCTGCAAACCCCTCCCATAAGTTGTCATGGTTTGCAGATTTGAAAACAAGTTGCCCCGATTCCCTACGAATTCCGGTTGAGAGAATACTGGAATTGCGCCTGGCAACCAGGTTCACCAGGCGCTCCAGCTTTTTGATGTCACGTGTCGGATCCATAGTCGCAAACTGGATGGCCAGCGACTCACTGACTTGTTTGCGCGTCTCCAGTCGAAGTTTGTCTTCGTCGGGCGTGAAGCCGACCATTTCGGCGCCGAGCAGAATACAGGACGTCAGCATCGCCAGGGCAAAACTGATACGCATTGCTGGAAATAAGAGACCCACGGATTTGCGTAATTTATTCATCAATAAATCCTGATCCCACTCTTACAGTAACCATTCATCGAGCCGCGAATTCATTGCTGTGAATCCCCTTTTCCCGAGAACATGTTATCCACTTTCCTGGCATGCTCCCTGACCTGCGTCTTCTCATCGTCATCGTCATCGTCATCAGGTTCAACATCTTCCTCGTCTTCCCTGTTCTTTAGTATCGGCAGTGGATCGAAACGGTTGAGTAATGGCACCGTGGACATGAAGCTTGCCAACAGGGCGCCGCCGCGCAATACCCAGCTCACGATGCCCACAGTAAGGCTGGCGGTAGAACCTACTACGATCTGCACGTTGACATCGTCAGCGTTCTGCTGCGCAGTATCGTTGTCCATACCCAGGTGCATGCTGTCGATTCTGCCAAGCAGTTCGAGCTCGAACTGTTCATTAAGCGCTTCGTCATCACTGACCTGCAGGGTCAGCGAATCTATGCTCAAGCTCTGTGCCTGCAGTGCCTGAGGCTGCGCTTGTTCCGGGATCTTTACAGTCTGTTTCTCGATCGCCGGACCGTAGTTAACCGGCTCACCCTCGGGCTCATCCGGTTGAGCAAAGCTTGGAGCTTCGTCAGGAGTTGGCGGAGTTGCGGGCTGCGGAACCGCGATAATGTCGTCCACTACCGGATCGCTTCCGCTTCCACCCGGCTCTTCCTCGCCCTCGTCGGGCGGTTCGTCGGCAGGAGGTTCATCGTCGGGCGGTGGCTCTTCCGGGGGTGGCGGTGCTGGAGGTGCTTCCGCCGCTCCGTTGATAATGATCTCCACGTCATGCGTACTGCCATCAGCCGTGGTTACAGTCAGGGTTTCGGTCATTGATTCTCCGGCCTGTAGCGCCTGAATTTCGGGATTGCTATTGTCCGCGCTATAATTCCAGTTACCCGCCGCATCGATTGTCATAGCGCCGAAGTTGCCCTGAATATTCTGGGCCATAAAGTTCGACTGTCCGATATCGGAATCCGTAATCGTCAAAGCGCCTGCAGTAGTGAGTTGACCGGTGGAGTCGACTCGATCCTCGGTCACAAAGCCTGTATCTATTCCTCCGATCACCGGCAGATTGTTGACATCATTCACGGTGATGGTGAAGGTTTCACTATCGACGAGGTTACCGGTGCCGCTATCGGTGACCGTAATCGTCACCAAGGGCGTGGACCCGCCCTGGCCTCCGGTTGGGGTCCAGGCGAATGCCCCTGTGTTCGCATCGATCGTCATGCCGGCGGCGAGGGAGGCCGCATCCAGACTAAAGGTTAACGTATCGGCTGGCAGATCAGCATCGGTTGCCGTTGCCGTAAAC
>JARFPR010000478.1 GCA_029288195.1 Gammaproteobacteria bacterium
GCCGCGGTATAGAAAAAGAATGCGCCGGGATCTCCTGGACTGACACGAATAGCATGCTCAATACAGGCGAGACCATCCTCGGGGTTGCCACAAACATTTTGCACGGCGCCAACCAGAAAGGTAACAAATGCAATATTGGGATTGAGCTCCCGGGCACGATTAACCGCCTCGAGACCCTCGTTATAGTCACGCGCAATCATCACCAGAACGAAACCTGAGAGCACCAGCACAAGCGCGTCGCCTCTGTCAGCTGCAATTGCCCGGTGAGCCAGCGCAACCGCCATTCCCGCATCATCATCCCCATAGGCTCCCCAGGCTCGAGTCAGTCGTTCTTCATAGCCCCAGGCAAGGTAGGCCAGAGCCAGGGCGTAGTTCGGATCGAGTTCGATGGCACGATGCAATAAATTTAAAGCCAGTTCGTTGGGTTCCGGTCGAATCGCGAAAAGATGCGGCAGGGCCTGCAGGTAGAGATCGTATGCGCCGATATCTTTGGGTGGTTTTCGTTTCGAGCGCGCTATTTCGGCCAGTCGCAGCGAGGGCTCGATGGCACCCACGACACTTTCCGTGATTCGGTCCTGAAGTGCGAATACATCCTCGAGCCCGCCATCGTATTTATCGGCCCACAGGTGAGTTCCGGTTTCGGCTTCAATTAACTGGCCGGTGATGCGCAGTTGATTGCCGGCCTTGCGCACACTTCCTTCAAGGACATAACGCACTCCCAGTTCCCTGGCAATCTCGCGAATATCGACGTGGCGTCCCTTGTAGACAAAGCTGGAATTACGCGCAATAACAAGCCATTGTTTAATTTGTGATAGCGCGGTAATGATGTCTTCGGATATACCATCGGCAAAGTATTCCTGTTCAGGATCGTTACTCATATTGGCGAACGGCAGCACGGCGATAGAAGGTTTTTCCAAACCACCAGGGTCGACTGGCTCCGGAATTTGCGCAGTTTGATTTACCTCCACTTCCGGCAGCGCTGCACCCTGTCGCAGCCTGACAGCAAAGGCTCTTACCGGCTGATCGAAGCCTTTTAGCATTTGCTCGCCCAGGCTTTCGAAGTCGTACGGCATTCGGGTTGGTACCGTCTCCGACACTGCCCCCTGCACCACAATGCCACCCGGTTCGGCCAACTGCTCCAGGCGCTGGGCTAACACAACCCCTGCCCCGGTTATAGTGCCGTCGGCAATCACTACTTCGCCAAGGCTGATACCGATGCGTAATTCGGGCCGCATATTGTCATCATGGTTTGCGTTTAGCGCAGTATTTTGGACCTGGAACGCGAGCGAAGCGGTGACTGCATCTGACGCCCGTTCAAACTCGGCGACAAGCGCATCGCCGCGCAACTCGTGAGCTATACCTCGATGGTTTGAGATGGTGCTGGCAAACTGACGGAATGCCGCTTGCATACGTTCGTGCGCGAGGGTTTCGTTATGTTGAACCAGTGTTGTCGAACCGACCACATCGGCATGCAGGATAACCGCCAACTTGCGTGAGAGCTTGGTGTTATTCATCAACTATTCACTTTAAAAGCAATTTTGTTCAATGTCGAATTGTCCAGGCTTTGCTTTTGAAGTGAGCGAACTTACGCGGGTTCTCCGCCAAAATGCTCCCAGAATTCCTTTTTCGGATGGCGGTGAGGAAATTCCGTGTCGGGGATGGGAAGCTCAAGAAATCGGCATAGTGGATCCCACCCATCGGCAACATTAAACACCAGCAGGCGGTCCGCCGGTATCGTGTCACGTACCTTTTGGTTGTTCAGTCGATAGGCGGCAATCGCAGAGTCGCGATCAGTGTAATCCTCAAATGTCTCTTTTAGAAACCAGCCAGACATTGTATCTGCGACATCTGCTATGTGCGGCGGCAATTCAAGATCGGTATAG